>CAIZGA010000304.1 GCA_903932385.1 uncultured Acidobacteriota bacterium | reverse complement strand
GTTGCAATCAAATCCTTCGCGCGTACGTCCAGCTTTTCGGCCAGGTCCTTCACGCTGATGCCTTCAGTCACCGTAATGTTGCGGGTGATTGGCAGCGGCTCGTGCTGGATCTGTGCACCACCAAAACGCGGCGGCGCAAAGCCCTTCATCGGGCCTTCCTTGGTCTTCTCGTAACGCTGGTTTCCGCGGCGCTGGCCCGGACGCTGTGCACGTCCCGGCGCCGGCGCACCTCCCGGAGGCGGCAACATGCTGCCCGGAGCTCCACCACCCGGTCTCGCGCCAAATCCTGGCCGTCCACCACCCGGTCCGGCAAATCCTGGCCGCCCACCTGGGGCTGGCGCACCGGCGCGTGTCGGATGCATCGGGCGACGTCCACCCGGCCCCATCGGTCGGCTACCCGGCGCTCCCGGAGGCCCACTGGGCGCTCCCGGACGCGGGCGTTCAAATATCGGTCTACCGCGCTGCACACCGGCAGGCGGAGTTACCGGTGCAGACCCCGGCTGCGCAATGTAGGTCGGGCGCGGTCCGGTCTGCGGCATAATCACGCGACGTGCTGGCGGCGCTGGCGGTGTCGGCTTGGCTGGTTCAACAGCGGCCACTTCCTCCACCGCAGGCGCAGCAGGCGCTTCCGGCGGAGCAGCAGCGGCCGGAGTTGCCGGCTTCACAGCCACAACCGGCGGCGCCACAGCAGCGGCAATAGCTGGCTTCTCGGCTTCTTTTACAGCAGCAACAGCCGGCTTCACGTCCTTCACGGCTGGCTTGGCAACCACAGTGGCGGCAGGCGGCTTGCTGGCGATGGCCGGTACAACCGGCGGCGCCACAATATTCGGCTGCTGTCTTTGCTGCGGAACAATCTTGCGGGCGGCGGGCTTCTCCGGCTCCGCCTTCGCTGGAACAGCAGCGGCAGGCACGGCGGCCACGGGCGGCACGGCCTTGGGCGCTGCAACCGGTGCAGCAGCAATCGGCGGCGCGGCCACTGGCTTCTTCACGCCAGTCTTGGCGGCGGACTCAGCCAGCTTGCGTTCCAGAATGGCCTTTGCGGCATCACCCGGTTTGGAGACGCGCGACCAGTCAATCTTCGGTTCAGCAGCTTTGGGCTCGCCTCTGGACGCAGAACTTCCTGCGCTCCCTTTGCGGAAGTGTGCCCGTATGCGGTCGGCCTCATCGGCTTCGAGCGAGCTGGAGTGCGTTTTCTTCTCCGTCACGCCAACATCTGTAAGAGCCTCCAGAATGGCGTTGCTCTTCAGCTCAAGTTCGCGTGCCAGATCATTGATCCTGACTTTACTCATCCGCTCCTTCTTGTCATCCACCGCTGTACATCATTTGCTTCGCCGCAGTTCTGGTGTTTTCCATTCCAACCAGCGCGGCCACACCGCTGCTATCGAGTATCCCCCTGCAACCGGCCTCAACTCAGCCAGCCGCAGGGTCCTGCATAACTACGCTTCCGGCTCTGAAGGATTTTCTTTCTCCTCCAGGTTCTCGCTCTCAACCACCAGCTGGTCCACGGCTTCGTTCTCCGCTTCCAGTGTCTCCACCGCCGCGTCCGCAACTGAATCAGCATCGGAGTCGGCTGCCGGGCTTGCTTCGGCCTCCGCAATCTCCTCGGTGGATTCCGCAGCCATCGTCGGTGCGGCTGTGGTCAACTCAACAATCGGCTCAGTCTTTGCTGCAGGGGCTTCTTCGCCCTCAACATATTGGCCGAAGTAGTGGCGTACGGCGACGGAAATCTTCTCCACCGTCTTCTCGCCGATGCCCGGTACTTCCTCCAGCTGCTCCGGCGTCATGTCCGCCAGCGCTTCCACGGTGGTAATGCCCGCAGTCACCAGCTTTTGAATGATGCTTTCGCCCAGCTCAGAGACCTGCTCAATCGGCGTCGAAGGCCCGCCGCTGAGTGCCTGCATCTGCTGCTCCACTTCCTGCCGCTTCTCTTCTTCGCTCTTGATGTCGATCTTCCAGCCCAGCAGCTTCGCCGCCAGGCGCACGTTCTGGCCCTTCTTGCCGATGGCCAGCGACAACTGCGTGTCGTCCACAATCACTTCCAGCTGCTTCTCCGTCAGGTCGCTGATGGAGACGCGGCTGACCTTCGCCGGCTGCAACGCCTTCTCGGCAAACGTGGTGATCTCATCCGAGTATTCGATGATGTCAATCTTCTCGCCCCGCAGTTCGCGGATGATGGACTGCACACGCATGCCCTTCATGCCGACGCACGCGCCCACCGGATCAACGTCCTTGTCGCGGCTCATCACGGCAATCTTCGTACGCTCACCGGCCTCACGTGCAATGGCGCGAATCATTACCGTGCCGTCGTAAATTTCAGGCACTTCGCTCTGGAACAGGTTCTGCACCAACGCCGGCGCGGCGCGCGAAACAATCACCTGCGGCCCCTTGGCGGCGCGGTCCACACGCAGCAGAACTACGCGGACGCGTTCGCCCACGCTGAACTGCTCCAGCCGCGACTGCTCGCGCTTGGGCATGCGGGCTTCCGCTTTGCCCAGATCAAAAATGATGTCCTGCAGTTCAAGACGCTTCACCATCGCCGTCAACACTTCACCGGCGCGGTGGTTGTACTCGTTGAACACGGTATCACGCTCGGCCTCGCGCACC
>CAIZGA010000303.1 GCA_903932385.1 uncultured Acidobacteriota bacterium | reverse complement strand
GTGGCGGAGCCGCTGCCGACCGATGCGGCAAAAGAGACGCTGCAGTTGAATGACGACACGCTGTGGTCTGGCAAGCCGGTGGATGGAAATAATCTGGACGCGAAGAACCATATTGCGGAGATACGCAAGGCGGTGCTGGAGCAGAAGGATTATCATCTGGCGGACCAGTTGTGCCGCAAGGTGCAGGGACTGTTTGCCGAGGCGTATCAGGTGATTGGCAATCTGCATGTGGATGGCGCGCATGTGGGCGAGGTGAGCGGCTATCGGCGTGAGTTGGATTTGGCGACGGCTGTGGTGGCGTCACAATATCTTGCCGATGGAGTGAAGTTTGAACGCACGGCGTTTGCTTCGCAGCCGGACCAGGCGATTGTGATGCGGATGACGGCGAGCAAGCCGGGCGCATTGAACGCGACGCTGTGGATGGACGGGCAACTGGTGAAGCAGGTGAAGGCGGTGGGCGGGAATCGTCTGCTGCTGATGGGCAAGGCGGCGAAACATATTGCGGGTGCCGGGCATCCGGGCAGCGAAACGCCGGTGGTGCTTTCTGACGTGCCGGGCGAGGGAATGTATTTTGCCTCGGCGTTGCAGGCGAATGTGGAAGGCGGAAGTATTTCTGCCGATGGCGACAAATTACAGATACGCAACGCGACAACGCTAACGATTGTATTGACGACAGCAACGGGCTACCGCGGATACGACAAAATTCCGGACATGCCGCAGGAGCAGGTGAATGCCCGCGCGACGGAACAACTGGATGCGGCGTTGCAGCGCAGTTATACATCGCTGCGGCAGCGGCACATTGCGGATTATCAAAAACTATTTCAACGCGTGAGTTTGAAGTTGCCGATGGGTGCGACGAACTCGCTGCCGACCGATGAGCGGCTGGCGGCGTTTGAGAAGACGCCGGACCCGTCACTGTTGGCGTTGTATTTTCAGTACGGGCGATATTTGTTAATCAGTTGCTCGAGGCATGGCTCGCAGCCGGCAAACTTGCAGGGCATGTGGAATTACCAGGTGCAGCCGCCGTGGAGTTGCAATTGGACATCAAACATCAACATTGAAATGAATTACTGGCACGCGGAGAGCTGCAACCTGAGCGAATGTGCGGCGCCGCTGTTTGACTTCATCGAAGACCTGAGTCACACCGGAGCGCGTGCGGCGCGGGAAACCTATGGGCTGCCGGGATGGGTGTCGCACCACAACCTGGATATCTGGCGGTCAGCGAATCCGGTGGGTGCGGGCGTCGGTTCGCCAACGTGGGCCAACTGGAACATGAGCGGCGTGTGGCTGTGCGGACACTTGTATGAGCATTACCGCTTCACGAGCGACAAGGAATTTTTGCGCGCGCGTGCGTATCCGCTGATGAAAGGCGCGGCGGAGTTTTGCCTGGCGTGGTTGATTGAAGACGGCAACGGACATCTGACGACGTGTCCGTCGGAATCGACGGAGAATGATTTTCTGGCGCCGGATGGAAAGCCAGCGCAGACCAGCGCCGGATGCACGATGGACATGGCGCTGATTGGCGAGTTGTTCGACAACTGCATTGCGTCTGCAAAAGAGCTGGGAGTGGATGCGGAATTTTCTGCGAAGCTGGCAGCGGCGCGCAAACGGTTGGTGCCGTTCCAGATTGGCAAGTACGGCCAACTGCAGGAGTGGTCAGTGGATTTCGAAGAGCACACGCCCGGGCAGCGGCACATGTCGCATTTGTATCCGCTGTATCCGGGCAATGCGATTACGCCGCGCGGTACGCCGGAACTGGCGAAGGCGGCGAGGACATCGCTGGAGCGGAGGTTGGCGAATGGCGGTGCGTACACGGGATGGAGCCGCGCGTGGGCGATTGCGTTCTGGTCGCGGTTGGGTGACGGCAACATGGCGTGGGAGTCGCTGAGCATGTTGATGAAGCACAGCACGAACATGAATTTGTTTGACACGCATCCGGCGGGCAAGAGCGCCATCTTCCAGATTGATGGAAATTTTGGCGCGACGGCGGCGATTGCCGAGCTGCTGCTGCAGAGCCATACCGGCGTGATGGAAGTATTGCCGGCACTGCCCAGTGCGTGGCCGCAGGGAGAGGTGAAGGGCCTGCGTGCACGCGGCGCGGCGGAGGTGGACATTCGCTGGTCGGGCGGCAAGGCTGAGTTGGTGACACTGAAGCCGGAGCATGCGGGCATCTACAAACTGCGCGCGCCGGAGGGCCAGAAGGTGACGGCGGTGAATGCGGCGGACAATGAGATTGCATTTGCCACGCACGAGGACGGCGTGGTGATGATGAAGTTGGACGCGATGAAGGTTTACCACATTCGCTTTGCGTAGCGATGCGGATCAGGCAGCGGGTTTGCGAAAGATGTAATGCGACACGCCCCACTCGCTGCCGCCGTTGTATCCCCAGAGTTCCTCGCAAGCCATGTAGAAGACGCGCCAGCGAACGAGCCAACGGGTTGCCTCGGCAGTGCGGGCGCGGCCGGTGAGTTGCGCGGCGTAGGTATCGGCAAAGAGCGCAAGGATTTCTTCCCGGTTGGCATCCATATTGTTGAGCCATGCACGCGCTGTTTTTTGATAGTGCGTGCCGTTGACCAGCCAGTGGTCGGCGATGCGCAGGTCGCGCTGAAAATTCAGCAGCAGGGAACCGCTGGGCATGATGCCGCCAGTGAAGAAGAAGCGCGCCATCCAGTCGCTCTCATCGCGAACCTCAAACGGATAAGAAAAAATTCTGTGCGTGAAGATGTGCACGAAGAGCAGCGCCTCGGGCTGCATCCATGAAGCGATGCGAGCGAGCAAGAGTTCGTAATTGCGCATGTGTTCGAACATTTCCACGGAGACGACGCGGTCAAATAGTTTTCCGCCGGTGTGTTCGGTGGCGTTGAAGTGGTTCATGTCTGCGGTGATGATGCGGACGTTATTAAGGCCGCGTTGCTGCAGTTGTTGCTGAATATATTCGCGCTGCGATGCGGAGTTGGAGACGGCGACGATGCTGGCGTTGGGAAATTGCTGCGCCATGTAGAGGGTGAGCGATCCCCAGCCGCAGCCGAGTTCGAGGATGTGCTGGCCGTCCTGCAACTGCGCGCGTTGCACAGTGGTGGCGAGCATGGCGGCTTCAGCGGCGTCGAGTGTCTTGCAGGTTTCGTCCCACAAGCCGGAACTGTATTTGAGATGGCTGCCGAGTGAGAGCTGGAAAAATCGCGCAGGGACTTCGTAATGCTGCTCGTTGGCTTCTGCCGTGGAGAGCGCGATGGGACTGGCACGCAGCTGTGCGATGAGCAGCCGCGCATATTCGCTTTGCGCTTCAATGCTGCCGCGAGATTGTTCGCGGAGGCCTTGCGCCAGCAGACGGCGAATCTGAAAACGGATGAGTGCGTCGGGAACGAGATTGCGTTCGAGCAGACCGGTGGTGAGACGCACGATGGATGCGTTGAAGGAGCGCGATGCGGGAGTGTTGAGATTGGCGGCGACGGTCATGATTTTAATCCTGAAATATTTTGTGGGAATTATGAAAGCGATTTCTTGAACCAGGGAACGAAGGCGCTGGTGGTACGTTGATATTCCGCGTAGGCTGCGCCTTTGCTGCGCAGCGACTGCGCTTCTGTGGCGGGAATGCCGGTGACGCGCAGCAGGAAGTAGAGCATCATGGCGGGGGCGCTCCAACTGAGCCAGCCGAGATGCGCGCCGGAAGCGAAGAGCGCGTAGGCGACCCAAATGAGCCACTCAAAAAAATAATTTGGGTGGCGGGAGTAGTTCCACAGGCCGGTGGTGCAGACCTGGCCATGCGTGGCGGATTGTTTGAAGCGAGCGAGTTGCGCGTCGGCGAGACTTTCTCCGGCGATGGAGAGAACCAGCAGGATGATGGCGGCGATCTGCGTTAGCGAGAGTGAGCGCGGCGACGTTGTATCCACGCAGACGAGAAGAAAGGGGAGCGAGAGGATTAAATCCAATAGTGCTTGCGCTTCGAAGAACAACAAAAATTTCCATGCGGTGCCGGTGGGCCATGCACTGCGCAGCTGCTGATAGCGGCCTTCTTCTGGTTTGCCGATGACGCGGTGATAGAGATGAATGCCCAGACGCAGAGACCAGAGTGATGCGAGAAGCGCGAGAGTGGCCCGCGGGATGACGGGCGCGCGGCCGAGTGTTCCGTACAAAAGTGCGAGCACGCCGAGGCCGAAGGCCCAGCCGATATCCACGATGCCGGCGTTGTGCATGCGCAGATGTAGCAGCCAGAGCAGGAACATCATCAACATGACGATGGCGGCACCGAGAGTGAGAAGAGCTGTGACGGAGAGGATCATGCGGCACCCTGAGTGTTGCGAGCGGAACGGCGACGCTGCAGTTCTGCAGCAAGGCGGATGAGGGAGTGAAGAAATATTTTGTAGAGCAGAAAGAATGTGAATGGTGCGATGACGAGCCAGGCAAGCATGCCCTGAAGAGCCAACACCCAAAGCAGACGCAACGCCTGCAGATGGTTGGCGTTGAAGATGGCGAGCATCTGCGGCAAGGAGAGCGGAGTGCGTGGAGTGCGTAGAAGAAATTCGCCGGCGCGGATGAAGGGAAGGATCAGCAACAGCTGCAGTGGGTAGACGAAATAATTCACCAACTGCGTGGCGGGCAGGTTGAGGCCGAGCGCGAGGACGGCGAGGGTGCAGAGCAGCGTGGTGGAGCCGAGGATGGGGAAGACGCCGAGCACGATGCCGCAGGCAAGGCTGAGCGCAATCTTCTGCGGAGTGATTCCCTCCAACAGCAGAGCCTTGATGGGGCCGACAATCCTGCGCTCAATGAATTTCATCATGCAGACAGATTACTGCCTCCGCAGCAGAATGGCAGAGGCAGGTTCTTCCGGTCGCAGGCGAAAGAGTTGCAGCAGAACATAGCCGGACATGGCGATGTTGCCGAGCGACATGATGAGCAGAAACCAGAGGGCCTTCATGCCGAGGCTGCGTTCTTTGAAGCAGACCCAGACGAAGAAGGTGGTGAAGCCGAAGTAGGCGTCGAAGAGCGTGGCACAGGCCCAGGGTGTGGTGAGCCAGCTGAATTCATTGGGTGAAAGC
>CAIZGA010000302.1 GCA_903932385.1 uncultured Acidobacteriota bacterium | reverse complement strand
ATGCGCCGGTGCCGCCGAAGACCACGCTTACTGTGCGGAGCAGGATTTTGATGTCCATCCACAGGCTCCAGTTTTCCACGTAGGCCGTGTCCAGAGAGATGTAACTGTCGAAGCTCGGGTCCTGGCGTGCTTCCACCTGCCACAACCCGGTGATGCCCGGCAGCACGTCCAGCCGACGCAGATGGCTCAGGTCATACTGTGCCACTTCGCTGGCAATCGGCGGCCGCGGACCCACAATGCTCATGTCGCCCATCAGCACATTCAGGAACTGCGGCAGCTCATCCAGCGAATACTTGCGCAGGATGCGTCCCACGCGCGTGATGCGCGGGTCGTTCGAAATCTTGAACAGCACGCCTTCGCGCTCGTTCATGTGTTCCAGCGAAGAGCGAATGGAATCGGCTTCCTTCACCATGGTGCGGAACTTCAGGCAGTTGAAGCGCTTGCCCTTGCGCCCAATGCGTTCCGAGCAGTAAAGAATTGATCCGTTGGAATCCAGCTTCACCGCCAGCGCCAACGCCAGCATCACCGGTGCCAGCACCAGCAGCGCGATGGTCGATAGCAGTAGATCCAGCGAGCGCTTTGCAATGTAGCTGATCAGCGGAAATTCTGTGTGGTGCAACGGCACCGTCGGGAAGTGGCCGATGAACTCCATCTGCGTATTCCAGGTCAGGCCGTCGTACAGGTCCGGAACCAGACGCACGCTGATGCCGTAACGCGAGGCTTCATCCACCAACGCCAGCAGTTCGCTGCGGTCGGTGTGCGCGCAGATGAAAATCTCTTCCACAAAATTCGCTCGCGCCACAGACAACAGATTGTCCATGGTGCCCATCACCACGCTGTGCAGCGGCTCCGGCACACGCTCGCCGATGGAGATAAATCCCTTGAAGTTGTAGCCCAGCTGGTGCATCGATTCCAAATGGTGCCGCAGTGCCTGAGCGGTTTTACCCACGCCCACCACCAGCACATTGCGCTTGTCGATGCCCTGCTCAAAACGGTGCTGGATGACAGCACGCCAAACCATGCGGCGTGTACCCAGCGCGACGCAGCAGGCAGCCACCGTGGTCATCACCACCAGCCGCGATACCGCCTCGGTTCGGCTCAGATAAATCGTACCGCAGAGAATCAGCCCGGCAATCAGGCAGGCCTGTACCGTCAGGCGCAGCTCATTCAGTCGGCTGCGGTTGTGCATCGAGCGGTAGAGCCCATATGAATTGGAAAGAAACAGGTAGCAGAAGATGAACCATCCCAGCAGGGAGATCGACGCTGCCGGTTCCATCTCAATGGCCATGTGCCAGGTGTGCAGAGAACTGACTGCACCATGTGTCGGCGTCCAGAAGCGTACCGCTACGGTCGCGCACAACACCATCAGCAGCGCGTCCAGTCCGGTCCACACCACCGTGTACAACGACGGCAGGCCCCAGCGTGTCGAGGCTGCATCATTCTTTACCGCTGTCGGCCGGCTGATTAAGCGCCGTACACCCGCGATTCCGGTTTGCCTCATTAGTTCAGGTGTTGCCATACAACAACATCCTCACTTGAATTGTCCCTTGTTTTCAGCGATTCCCAGCTCAGAGACGTTCGTCGAATCATCCAATGAATCTGAATCCCGTGTCTTCAATCACCGGAAATGGGACCTATACCAACTCCGGCTATTGCACTCCGTAACTGATTCCATCGTCAAGCAGATTTGCTCAAATATCCATACAACTTTCGTTACGAAAGTTCCTAGAGAAATCTACCTAAGGCTTTATATTGCAATGGGTTGGGAGAAGCAACAGATATATTCTCGGACACGAACGCCAATAACACTCATTGGTCCGTAGCAGTTAGGGACTCTATATGGTCCACTTCTCTGCTCCTATCCATCTAAACACAGTTTGGTGCATTTGGTTTCGCAAAAATTCAGGATTTACCGCGAATTTACATCCACCACCGGCAAGATCAGGGCATCCAGGTCCAGAAACTGCCGTACCACCGGGTCCGTGCTGGATTCCATTTCAGCGACCGACCCATGAAAATGCACTCGCGCATTGTGCAGAAACACCACACGGTCAGCCAGTTGCTTTGCTACCTGCATGTCGTGGGTTACCACAATGCTAGTGAGATGTACCTGCTTTTTCAGGCGTTGTATCAAGTCGGTCAGCAGGTGCGCCATGATGGGGTCCACCATCGTCGTCGGCTCGTCGTAGAGCACCGCCTGCGGCCTCGCTGCTAACGCACGGGCAATCGCCACCGAACGCTTCATGCCGGTGGAAAGATCACTCGGCATTAATTCCTGCATGCCTGGCAGACCCACCATCTCCAGCAGTTGCGTTACCTTTGCGTCAATTTCCTCATCGCTCATGCCGCCGCGCTCGCGCATGCTGAAGGCCACATTCTCGCCCACCGGCAACGAGTCAAACAGCGCACCGTTCTGGAAGACCATCGTCACCTGCTGCCGGATTTCCAGCAGTTGCTGCTCGCTGTAGCCGCAGATATTTTTTCCCGCCACCGTCACGCGGCCCGAGTCCGCCTGCAGGAATCCCATCAATATCTGCAGACTCACCGACTTGCCCACACCGCTGCGCCCCAGGATGCACAGCGTCTCGCCCGTATTTACGCTGAAGCTGACGCTGTCCAGCACCACCTGCGTGCCAAAGGACTTCGACACATTCTCAAACGCGATAAACGGCTCGCCCTCTGCCGGCAAAGGCCTGTCGCTCACACACTCTTCCGGAATCTGCTCCGTCGCCATATCAACACACTATCCAATCTTCGGTTGCATTGCCACCGTGAACCGGGTAAAAGCAATGCATGTTCAGTACGACCATCCTGTTGGCCGCGGCCATCGCTTTCCTCCCCTATCTGGCCGCAGCTTTCTTCGGCAACGCCACCACAGCTTTCATCCAGCGCCTCCCTCTGGCGCTCCGGCTTTGCGCCCCTGCCCTGCTCTGCCTGCCGTACCTGCTGGTCTCGCTCGATGCCCACACTTTCAACTGGGGATGGCTCGCGCTCTATGCACTGATGCCGCAGGCCATCGCCATCCTGCTCTGGCAGGCCTCGCGCGTAGACACCACCCAGCGCGGCAACTGGCGCGACTACCTCGTCGTCGCCTTTCTCGGCCTCGCCATCGATCTCCACTGGTTTACCGGCGCGTGGCCCGTGCAACTCGCCTTCCTGAATAAAATTCTGCTGGTCAACGCCGGCATCTACAGCATCCTGCTGATGCGTCGTCTTGACGGCGTCGGTTTCGACTTGCGCGTGCGTCTGCGCGACCTCGGCATCGGCCTGCGCGAATTCGCCGTCTACGCGCCCATCGCCATCGCGCTCGGTCTGGTGCTTGGATTCCTGCATCCCCACGCGCCCGCAGACTGGCTGCATCAACTTCCCATCGCCACCGCCTTCACCTTCTTCACCATCGCTGTGCCGGAAGAACTCTACTTCCGCGGCTGGGTGCAGAACCTCTTTGAACGCCGCATCGGCCGCAACTGGGCGCTCGCCGTCACGGCGATTCTCTTTGGCCTCGCCCACTTCAACAAAGGCGCCACCGTTTTCAATTGGAAATATGTTCTGCTGGCCACGCTCGCCGGCATCTACTACGGCCGGGCTTGGCGCTCGCAGCGCAGAGTCGCCGCCTCGGCCATCACCCACACGGCAATCGATGTCATCTGGTCGATCTGGTTTAAATGATGGCCGCAGGCGCTATGGCTGAATGAATCGCCACCGTTTAAAACAAACAGGCCGCATCCAAAGGAACGCGGCCTGAAGTTTTTTTCGCAGATCTCTAAACGTAGGCGATGCAGTCAATCGCCAGCCCCTGGTCCTTGCCCGGCAGATTGGCGGCCTGCGTCGTATTGCGCGCCGGAAAGACCTGTCCCCAGTTGCGCGTCTTGTAGACCGCGTTCATCCGGTCGAACATCTTGATGTCTTCCAGAAACACATTCACCTTCACCACCTTCTGCAGCGACGAGCCCGACGCAATCAGGTTCTTCTCAATCTCATCCAACACCCACTTGGTCTGCTCCTCAATGGTGCCGTCAATCTGGCAGCCGATGCCGGAAACAAACAGCAGATTGCCCAGCCCCACCACGCTGGTAAAGGGATACGGAATCGCCGGTGGCGCCTCACCCGCACGCGCGCGGATGGCATCGCGTTTTCCTGCCGTCGTCCCTGCCGTCGTCTGCGCCTTCGCCTTGCCGGCCATCATCACCGCTGCCCATGCCGCCACTGCTGCTTTGGCCGCATTGCCCATCAACTGTCTCCGTGACTGCTTCTCCATGCCCATCGCTCCTTCTATTTTTTCCGTGGATTTTCGCTTCGGCGCTGCAACAGCTTTTTGTTACCCGCAGCGACCTGCCAGTTCTTTGTATCAGCCCACCCGCGCCGCTGTCACAATGCGACTCAACCCCAGTCGTGTTTGGCTCAACCTTTGTCCTGCCGCCGCGTGCCTTCCACCTGCTGCCGGTTCAGAAAGTGATGCGGAAATCCCAGAAAGACTTCTGCCGGACGATACCGTCGCTTCTCGCCGCACAACGGACACTCCACCACAATGTTGCCCAATGGAAATGTCAGGCAGCCGGAGGGAACCTCGCGCTGGCACAACTTGCACTGCACAATGTAGTGAGTTGGCCTCCGCGCGCCGAGGTTGCCGAAGTTCGTTCCCATGGGCTGAATTGTACAGCGAATATTAGGCGAAGATGCTGTGGAAGACTTCCCTACCGCACGGCAGCGCATCTTGCCAGAAACTCTTTATTTTTCTGTAGTTTGCCTAGAAGCTGCCGGTCAACCGCAGGCCGAAGCTGCGTCCCGGGCCAATCGCATTGCCGGAAAACAGCCCGCCGAAATCAATCACATTCAGCCGATTGTTCAGATTGTCGCCATCGGCCTGCAGCCGCATGGTCACGCCGCCGCTCTTGTACATCTCTGCGCCCAGACTCGCATTCACCGCCAGCTCCGGCAGCACGCGCCCGCGATCAAAATTCAACCGGTCCACCACCGCCGCTCCGTATTGCGACAACGCATCGGCTTCCGTTCCCTGATACGCAAACGGCAGGCCGGAGCCGTACGTCGCTCCCGCTGCCATCCACAACCACGGCCTCACCGAATACTGGTAGCGCGTGCGCAGCGAGTTGCGCTGGTCCTGCGAGTCGGGAAAATGTCCGCTGGTCTGGCTCAATGCGGCAGCGGCATCCTGCCCCAGAAATAATCCGCCGGTGACGGGAAACCACGCCGCGCCCACCTGGAAGGAATAACTCGTGTAGCCGGAAAGTCCGTGGAGGT
>CAIZGA010000301.1 GCA_903932385.1 uncultured Acidobacteriota bacterium | reverse complement strand
GCCGCGCCGCAGCCGCATGGTGGCGGATGTGGTCGGGCCGGTCTGTGAAAGCGGCGACTTCTTCGCGCGCGACAGGGAATTGCCCATGCTTGCTCCTGGTGATCTGGTCACATTGCTGGATGCCGGCGCCTACGGCATGACTCTCAGCTCCAACTACAACACGCGGCCGCGCCCGGCAGAGGTGCTGGTGCAAGGTCGCCGTGTCCGGCTCATCCGCCGTCGCGAAACTATCCGCGACCAGATTGGCCCGGAGATATTCGACTAGCGCAACGCTGTATCTACACCGTAGTATTTTCCTTCAGCAGAAATCTTTACCCGCTGACAGGAGAAACCACATGCACCGCCGCCACTTCGTTGTGTTTGCTTTTGCTGCACTGCTTGTAACTATGCCTATGCTTCTCAACGCGCAGCAGAAATTATTTGCGCCGGCACCTGCGCCTCCGGCAACGCCGCCGTGGATTACGTTATGGCCCGATGGCGCACCCGGTGCGCTGGGTAAAGACGCGAGTGACATTCCCGCCATTGAAGTTTTTCTCCCGGCAAAGAACTTGATGCGTTCCGCTGTTGTCATTTTCCCAGGCGGCGGCTACTTGAACCTAGCTATGGATAAAGAAGGCGACCAGTATGCGCGTTGGTTGAATGATCGCGGCGTGGCTGGCATCGTTCTGCGTTATCGCTTGGGGCCGCGCTACCACCACCCCATCGAACTCGGCGATGCGCAACGTGCCATCCGTTACGTGCGCGCGCATGCAGCAGAACTTGGCATCGACAAAGACAAGGTCGGCGTATGGGGATCCTCAGCCGGCGGCCATCTGGCTTCTTCAACAGGCACGCATTTTGATGCAGGCAATCCTGCTGCTGCGGATCCGATTGACCGCGAGAGCAGCCGCCCGGATTTCATGGTCCTCTGCTATCCCGTGATTACGATGACGGAACCGTATCTGCATCGCGGCTCGGAACTCAATCTGCTCGGCCCGAATGCCGATCCGAAACTCATCGCTCTGATGTCCAGCGAGCAGCAAGTGACCAAGGACACGCCGCCCGCATTTTTCTACCACACCACAGATGACAAATCAGTACCCGTGCAGAACTCCATCATGTTCTACGATGCGCTCATCAGCCACGGCGTTTCGGCAGAATTGCACATCTATCAACATGGCCCGCACGGCACCGGTCTCGCTCAGGGATATCCCGAACTACGCAGCTGGCCGAACCTGTTGGACCACTGGCTGGTGGCCAACGGCTGGGCGCAGGGCAACTAGCTTCGCTATGACTACGGAAGAATTTCGCGCATCACTGGAAAACGCCGCGCCGCCGGAAGAACTTTCTGCACCTCTGGCCGCCATGTGGTGGGATGCGCGGGGCGATTGGCACCAGGCGCATGAAGCCGCGCAGCAGGGCAACGATGCGGCTTCCGCCTGCGTGCATGCCTACCTGCATCGCAAGGAAGGCGATGCTGGTAATGCCGCGAACTGGTATCGCATTGCGCGCAAGCCGGTATTCAAAGGTTCATTCGATGAGGAAGCGGCGGCGATGGTGCAGGAGTTGTTGCGCGCTAGCCGCTAACTGGAAGCTTCGGCCAAGTTATCTGCAATCGCTTTGCTGAGTGCTTCTTCGAGCGCAGTGCATTCTTCATCGCTCAGCTTCAGACCGTTGCGCGTCAGGTAGAAGACGTCAATGGCGGTATCGCCTTCAGTATCAATTAGAGCGACTTCAATATTGCACCCTGATGTGGCAAGAGTTGCTGTTACCGCGCGCAGCAGACCCGGTGCATCCTGCGCCACGACCTGCAACACTGTCGAATGCGAAGACGACGTCTTGTCCCATGTGATCTGCGTTTCTGTCACCACGCGAATCACACGGCTGCGATTGGAACGCGAACGTGCCGCCAGCAATTGCTCCAACGGCATGACGCCGGTCAACACATCGCGAATGGATGCGATGAAGCGATCATGCTCGCTAGGGTTCAACTCCAGCGTTTTAAAGCGATCGTTGAAGTGGTAGCTATCCACAACAATACCTTCTGCATTGGAGAAGGCGTCGGCGGTCACGATGTCCATGCCCCATGCCGAGAGTGCTCCCGCCATGCTGGCAAACAGCATCGGCCGGTCTCCAGTCACCAGCGTCAACTCATTCAATCGCGATCCATAGGCGCGCGTTGTGGAATGAAACTTCAACTGAACCGGCTGCGCGGCCAGCGCTCCGGCCAT
>CAIZGA010000300.1 GCA_903932385.1 uncultured Acidobacteriota bacterium | reverse complement strand
CTCCGCCAGCGCGGCCTCGGCGGCGACAACAGTTGGGGCGCCATGCCCCACGAACAGTTCCGCATCGATCCCAAGCCGATGTCCTACAGCTATCGCCTGAAAATCCTGAGCGGCGGCGAGGATCTCGCTCGATTGGCTCGCTAGGAAGCCAACTAGCCTTTCCGGCGCGAGATCATCGGTAGTTCACGTATGCCACATACCGTATTTATACGGGTCGTATTTCCGTCCTGCCCAAAGTATGTTGATCCCGGTACTGCGGATAACAACTCCGGCAACATGGGCATAACAACTCTCATCTCCGTCCGCTCGATCCCATCATGGTGATGCTCTCCTGCTATGCATTCTTCGTAGTCCGCGAAAAAATGAAAAACAAAAAAGCCAACGCGGCCCTCGCCACAAATTAATTAGCAGCCGTAAATTACAAAGCCGCCAACATTCAAGTTGGCGGCTTCGTTATTGGATCTTCTTATCTGGAAATTTCTACGCACTCCGCGCCGGCGCATCGCTCGTAGGATACTTGCCCTCGAAAATCTCGCGAATCGAATCGCAAACCCGCTCCGGCGTAATCATGCGCATGCAGACCGGATCATCGCACGCAGAATTTTTCTGGTTCGTCGCCATCACGCACGGCGAACACGAAAGCTCCGCGGTAATCGATTCCGTATTGCCCAGGCTGCCGTAGAGCTTCGGCGTCTCCGGTCCAAACAGCACGATGGAACGGATCGGCGTAATGGCGGAGAAATGTGCCGGGCCGCTGTCGTTGCTCACCAGCACGCTGGCAATGTTGTATAGCGGCGTCAGCGACATCAAATCATGCATACCGGCAAAGCTGCGGAATCGCGGATGCCCCAGCTGCTCCTGCATGCGCAACGCTTCTTCGCGTTCGCCGCGAGAGCCGGTAATCAGCACCAGCGCATTCTCCCACTCCTTCACCACCAGCGCGGAGAGCGCAACATAATTGTCCTGCGACCAGCGCCGCTGCGGCAGAAGTTCAGAACTGTTCGGATTGATCAGCACAATGCGGTGATACTCCGGCTTGTAATCCGGATACACCTGCCGCACCAGCCCGCGCACGCGTTCCTTCGCCTCTTCCGTCACGCTCTGCACCGGCACGCGAATCTCCGCGTCCGATACATACGTCTTCGAGTAGGGAACTTCCGGCGTCTTCGCCAGCAACGCATTCACCATGCAGACAAAGTTTTTCGCAATGTGGATGTGCCCGTTGTAATTCACGCGGTGCGTCATCATCTCGCCGCGGTACAGGCCCTCGCTGTGGAAGCGGTAGAAGCCCACCCGCCGCATCGCTCCGGAAAGTCCGGTCAGCAACGCAGAGTAGCGCGAGAACAATTCCAAATCCACAACCGTGTCGATTTTCGCCTTGCGCGCCCAGAAAAGGAACCGAATCGAATCCATCACCAGCACCGGCAGGCTGGTCTCGCGTATGGTGACGATGTTGGCCTCGGGCACCGTGTTCAGCAACCGCAGGCTGTCCACATTGCGTTCAAAGATGAGAAAAAATATCTCGGCATCCAGCTCGGCCTTCGCCTTCTGCATCGCCGGGTTGGCGATGATCGTGCTGCCCATCTCAGAAAGTTCGATGAAGAGGATGCGCTTCGGCTTGGCTGGGTGGCTGGCTTTCGGCAGGATTCGCACGACCTGTGACATCAGGAAGCAGAGCGGGATTCCAATCCAGTAATCCACCGCACGCATCGTTTTTAACTTCATTATGTTCCCTTCAGTCCTTGCAGCTAGCGGTTCCGCGCCTGCGCCTGGCTACTCATGTCTGTGCTTGTTCTTGATTTAATAGTATCCAATTCTGCGTGAATCCGCATGGCTCTTATTTGCGTATCGCGCTTCATTCAAGCCTATCTTTCGGTCAGCATGGAAGCATCATTTCGGCAACTCATCGCGTATCTGCTTATCGCAATACAGAACAGCGGCAATCCCGCGCAGTTACAATCGTAGTTGTCATGACTGATAGCAACCACCAGGCCAACCTGACGGAAAAATCCGAGCCGCAGCGCTACACCCCTGCCGAACTTGAGGCTAAGTGGCAGCCGCGTTGGGACGCGGACGAATCACTCTACCGCGCCGAACCTGCCGGCTCCGCCCGTCCGAAATATTACGTGCTGGAGATGCTGCCCTATCCCAGCGGCCAGCTGCACATGGGCCACGTCCGCAACTACTCCATCGGCGACGCACTCGCGCGCTACATGTGGATGCGCGGCTACAACGTGCTGCATCCCATGGGCTGGGACGCCTTCGGCCTGCCCGCGGAAAACGCCGCACTAAAAAACAACACCCCGCCGCGCGAGTGGACGCTCTCCAACATCGCCGCCATGCGCCGTCAGATGCGCCGCATGGGTTTCAGCTACGACTGGTCCACTGAAGTCACCACCTGCCTGCCGGAGTATTACCGCTGGAACCAGTGGTTTTTCCTTCGCATGTTTGAGCGCGACCTCGTCTACCGCAAGCAGAGCAAGGTGAACTGGTGTCCGCAATGCGCCACCGTGCTCGCCAATGAGCAGGTGGTCAACGGCTGTTGCTGGCGGCATGAAGATACTCTCGTCGAGCAGCGCAATCTGGAGCAGTGGTTCTTCCGCATCACCAAATATGCAGATGAACTCGTCGCCGGCCTTGACCAGCTCGAAGGCTGGCCGGAAAAAGTTCGCACCATGCAGCGCAATTGGATCGGCCGCAGCGAAGGCGCGTATGTGGATTTTTCCGTCGCCGACTCTGCGGAAAGAATCACCGTCTTCACCACGCGCGTCGATACCATCTTCGGCGCAACCTCCCTGCAACTCGCGCCCGAACATGCCGTAGCAAAACAATTCGCCGCCGCCGATGCAAACGTTGGCGCCGCTGCCGCCGCCATGATTGAGCAGCAGAAAATCGCGCGCGAATCCGGCGACATGGGCGCGGCCATGAATGAGCTGGAAAAACATGGCGTCTTCACCGGCCGCTACGCCATCAATCCCTTCAACGGCGAAAAAGTTCCCGTCTGGATTGCGAATTACGTTCTGCTCGACTATGGCACCGGCGCCATCATGTCCGTGCCCGCGCATGACGAACGCGATTTCGACTTCGCAAAAAAATACGATCTGCCCATCGTCCCCGTCATTGAACCGGCTGTTCAATCGGACCCTCCTGCGGAGATGCCCTTCGTTTCTGAAGACGGCGTGCTCATCAACAGCGGCGAGTTCACCGGACTCAGTTGCGAAGCTGCGCAGAAAAAAATGGCAGCGCAGGCCGAAGCAAAAAATTACGGCAAAGCCACCGTCGTCTTCCGCCTGAAAGATTGGGGCGTCAGTCGCCAGCGCTACTGGGGCACGCCGATTCCCATGCTGCATTGCGATAAAGACGGCCTCGTTCCCGTGCCGGAGGATCAACTGCCGGTGCTGTTGCCCGAGCAGATTGAAATCACCCAGCAGGGCGGCTCGCCGCTCGGCCGCGTGCCATCGTTCCTCAACACCACCTGCCCCAAATGCGGCGGACCCGCGCAACGCGAGACTGACACCATGGACACATTCGTCGACTCGTCCTGGTATTTCTATCGCTACGCCGATGCGCAAAATTCCAACGCAGCATTCGATCCCGCCAAGGTCGCCTACTGGTTCCCGATTGACCAGTACATCGGCGGCGTCGAACACGCCATCCTGCACCTCATTTATTCGCGCTTCTGGACCCGCGTGATGCGCGACCTCGGCCTGATTAAAAACAGCGAACCCGCCACGCGGCTCTTCACCCAGGGCATGGTCATCAAAGACGGCTCGAAAATGTCGAAGTCGAAAGGCAACGTCGTTTCGCCCGATGACATGATTGCCCGCTACGGTGCCGATGCCACGCGCATGTATGCGCTCTTCGCCGCGCCGCCGGACCGCGACCTCGACTGGCAGGAGGATGGCGTCGCCGGCATCAGCCGTTTTCTCAGTCGCGTCTACCGCCTCGCCACATCGCCGGCCGCGCAACGTTCCATCTCTGCGGGCACGGTGGATTTAAATTCTCTACAGCCGCTGGAACAAAAACTGCTGCGCAAACTGCATCAGACCATCGCAAAAATTTCGCTCGACTTCGACGGCCGCTGGCACTTCAACACCTGCATCGCCGCCATCATGGAACTGGTGAATGAGATCAGCTCCGCCGATGCCGACCTGGATTCCGGCGTCGTCACTCCCGCAGTCGTGCGCGAAATCTTTACCAGCCTCACGCTGTTGCTCGCTCCCTTCGCTCCCTTTCTCGCTGCAGAATTGTGGGAACTCTTCGGCGGCGAAGGCGCAGTCTTCCGTACACCGTGGCCCACCTTCAATCCCGACCTCGCGCGCGACGACACGATTGAAGTCCCCGTGCAGGTCAACGGCAAGCTGGTGAATGTTGTCGCCATGCCCGCCGGCAGCAGTGAAGACGCCATCCGAGAAGCAGCGCTGGCCGATTCCAAAGTGCAGTCACGCGTCGCCGGAAAGACCGTCGCAAAAATTATTGTCGTCCCCGGCAAACTGGTGAATCTGGTGGTGAAGTAGTGGCCGCCCCGGCAACGTCGTCTCCGCGACTGCGCGGCACCCAATCGCTGGTCACTACGGTTTCGCGCTGTCTGCATCGTCCGCGTCTGCTGGCCATGGAAGTTGCATGGCGTTGGCTCGTCGGCGTTCCTACGTTGTGGCTGCTGCTGCGCGAAGGCAAACGCATTCTCGATGCAACGCCGCTTGACCAGACCGGCATCCATCAATTCACTCTGCTCGACCAGACAACTTCCACCTACGCCGTCATGCGTTGCGTGGAGTTGCTCACCCCGCCCGTCATCGCAACGGCAACCTGGCTGCTGCCGCTGCTGATGGTCCTCTACGCCATCGCCTCCGGCGTCGGTCGCATGTTGATCATCTCCGCCGCTGCAGATGAAAGTTTTTCTGCGCGCTGGCAGTGGAGTCGTCTGCCCTCGCTCATCCTGCTGCAGGCCATGCGCGTCACCGCTCTTACCGCAACGCTATTGCTGTGGATTCAAGGCGTCGCCTGGGCCGGCGGCTGGGCCATCGTGCAACCCATGCACGCCGTCGATCCCGATCCCAACATCGTTGCTTTCCTCGCTGTCGTCATCACCCTCACCGTCGCTCTGTTGACGCTGTGGGCCATCGTCAGCTGGGTCTTCAACGCCGCGCCGGTGCTGGTGCTGGCCGAAGGGCGCAGCATTTTCTCCGCGCTGGGCGGCGCCTTCCACATGGGCTGGCTGCGGGGCAAATTGATTGAAATCAATCTGGGGCT
>CAIZGA010000299.1 GCA_903932385.1 uncultured Acidobacteriota bacterium | reverse complement strand
TATCGAGCAGAACGATGTCGAATCGATTGCTAAGCGCGTGTTCCAACGCACTTTCACCATCGCATGCCAAAGTGGCGCTGAAGCCTTCGAATTCCAGCATTCGACCCAGATGCCCGGCGAGAGCCTGTTTGTCCTCAACCACCAGTATGTTCATGTAGTGCGAGTGTAGGCGGCGATTTTGAATATTTGGTGAATTGCCGAAAAAGAGCGAAAACCTTCAGATTGAACTTAGGTGCCAGTGCCATACTCCGCTGTAGATTCCCAACGAATCATTGCGAAGACTTTTTACCGAGGGGCACTATGACTGCGAAAATACTGAAGACTGTGACAAGCATTTTGTATGTGTGCGTAATGTGCTGCATCTGCGCAGGGCGTACACCTATTTACGCCCAGACCGCACACTCCACACTGACCGGCGTGGTGGAAGATACTGGAGGCGCGGTTCTAAAAGGCGCATCAATAAAATTGTCGCCTTCGAATATCATTGCCGTCAGCGATGAGGTCGGCGAATTCAATATTTACAATATTGCACCGGGTAAGTACACCATCACGATTACCGCTAGCGGATTCACAGACCTGACGCAGGAGGTGACTCTAGCTGCAGGCATGACGCAAAAGCTGGAATTAAAGCTAAGCGTCAAGTCGCGCGCCGACCAGGTTGTTGTCTCCGCGTCGCGTGCCCACGGCGAAGTTGACGCCATCAACATGACCCGCAGTGCCGACAATTTGGTCCAGGTACTGCCGGCTGAAGTCATCGTTAGCCTTCCCAATGCCAACGCCGCAGATGCTATCGGTCGTCTGCCTTCAGTCACGCTGTACCGTATCGAAGGTGAAGGCGTATACATTCAGGTTCGCGGCACTGAACCGCGTCTTACCAATGTCACTGTGGATGGAATCACAATTCCCGCGCCGGAACCTACCGTGCGCCAAGTGCGTCTGGACGTTATCCCGTCTGACATGATTGAGTCGGTGGAAATCAACAAGACTCTCTCCGCCAACATGGATGGCAACGGCATCGGCGGTTCGGCCAACATCAGAACCAAAGAAGCCGGCGAGCGCCCCACCATCGCAGCTTACGGTAATGGCGGTTACACCAATATCCTGAATGGCCGCAATGAATTTGGATACGGCGGAACAGTCGGCAAGCGCTTCGGCCCGAATCATAAATTTGGTATTCTCGGCGACGGGTCATATGACTTCAATGGCCGCGGCATTGACAACTTCCAGCCAACGCTGGACCCACTCTCCACATACGCGCAGCCTTTCTACGACGGCAACACCATCCGCGAATACCGGTACTACCGTACTCGTTACGGATATGACGGCAGTGCCGACTACAAGTTCAACGAAAATAACAGCGTCTTTATGCACGGCTTCTACACAGACCTGAAGGACTGGGGCGATAAGTGGTATTACTCCCCGCAGTCGACGGCCATCACCTGCAACTCCTCGACTCCCGGTGCCTGCAATAATGGCGCGAATGAAACTCTGCCTTCTGCGAGCGCGGCATCGCCCAGCCCGAAGTTCTACACCTCCAGCAAGAGGCCGAATGCTTCTGTAGGTACTTTGATTCTTGGCGGACGCCATACATTCGCGCATGATCAGATATTCTGGGAGCTCTCGGCATCGCGTTCTTACGAAGTGGATTCTGCCGGCAACCCGAAGGCGGACTTTGGCTGGCTTGGGCCGAGCGAATACTGCAATTACATCCCGTCTTCCAATACCGACATTTACCACCCGCACTTCGGCACATGCGATACCAGCAACACTTCGCCGTTGCTGACTCCGGGAAACTGGTACTTCAAAGACATCACCATTTCTAAAGGCATCAACGCACAACTAAACCTGACCGGGCAGGGGTCTTTTTCGCACTACTACACCACCAAGGGCGGCCACTTCGGCACGCTGGAGGTTGGCTTCAAGTTCAGCAATGGCCATCAGAGCCAGGACTCGACCGAGACTGTTTACGACAGCTGGTCCAAGACAACTGCGCCGACCATTTCCAGTCTGGAAAGCAACTTCAACAACACTGACTATTTCAACGGTAAGTTCTTCGGCGGCCAGTTCGGCCCGGTTTCGGACTTCAACCAGGTGGCAGCGTACACGCTGGCCAACTATGGCAGCTATGTCGATGGGCAGAAGACCGCTGCTGACATTTACCCGAATCTCTTTCACACTGTCGAGCAGGTCATCTCCGGTTATGTAATGAACACTGCCGACTTCGGCAAGCTGCATGTGCAGACCGGTTTGCGCATAGAAGGTACGCGCATGATGACCTTTGGTTACAATCTCACCTACTATGGCACTTATAACTCCGGAACCAATAAGTGGTCAGGTGGAACCTCATCTGTGGACTGTGCCGGCAATACCGCACCGGTGGCCCCGGCCGGGAACTGCTATGTATTCACCGGCGTCAATAACAACCCCGGTTATGTAGACTTCCTGCCCAGCGTTCAGGCGCGTTATGCACTCACGCCCAACTCCAACATACGTGCGGTATATGCACGCGGCATGGCGCGTCCGGACCCATACCAGCTTGTTCCTTATGCTACCGAAGACACGACCGCCAGCCCCGTCGCTGTCACCATCGGCAATCCGTTGCTGCGACCTGAGCACGCCAATAACTTCGACGTGCTGTATGAAAACTATCTTCAGCCGGTGGGTATGTTCCAGGCGGGAGTATTCTTCAAGCAACTCAACGCACCGCAGGTTCCAATCACATTGCCCGGTGGACTCAACCTTTCCAGCTTCCCGACAGGTTACTTCCCGCCAGCCATCGCCGCAGTACTCGGTGAATATCCCGGCGATGCCATCACCCAATATGTGAATGGCCAGAATGCCTACATCTGGGGTATGGAAACCGGCTATCAGCAGCACCTCACCTTCCTGCCGGGAGTGCTGCACGGTATCGGAATCACCGCCAACTATAGCTATACCGCTTCGCGCGAGAAGGGCTTGCCGCTGCGCACTGACCATCCGCAGACAATTGACCAGTCGCCGAATAGCTGGAACCTGAGCCCGACCTACGATCTCGGTCGCTTCTCGGGTCGCGCCGGCCTGTCATACAATCAGGCCAGCCTCTTCCAGTACTCGTATGCTTCACCAACGTATGTCACCGGAGCAGACCCCAGCGGCCTCGGTCCGAAAGGCCCATCGGGTGATATCTACACCTACACGCACTATCAGGTGGATGCACAAATCAGTTATCGCCTCTGGCATGGACTCAGCGCTGTCGTTTCCGGCCTCAACCTGAACAATGAGGTCTTCGGTTACTACCAGGGCGTCACCCAGTTCGTGAATCAGCGTGAGTACTACAAGCCGACCTATGCCGGTGGTATGCGGTACAACTTCGGCCAAGGCAAAACGAATTAACGATAGGCTGAAGAAAATACGGGGCACATGAGAGCATACTGGTGTGCCCCAGTACTTTACTCCGGTACAGATTTAGAAAATCTTTTATGAGGTATCCGATGTTCCGCAGCCTTGTTGCAGGCATACTCTGCCTGTTGCTTTTGCAGGCAACCGATGCAGCACAAACCAGCGCTGCCAAAGCACCTCAGCAACTGCAGTATGTCGTCATTATCAGTCGCCACGGCGTGCGTTCTCCAACGTCAAATAATGCGCAGCTCAATGTATGGTCCGCATCACCCTGGCCCACATGGGATGTTGCCCCCGGAATTCTTACTCCGCACGGCTTTGATTTGATGCGGATCTTCGGCGTGTATGACCGCAAATATTTTTCTTCGCTCGGTTTACTGAGTGCTTCCGGTTGCTCGGATGCAAATCGAGTCACTGTTGTTGCAGACTCTGACCAGCGCACCCGCGAAACCGGCCGCGCACTTGCCGAAGGCATGTATCCCGGCTGTGCGCCCACCATTCATGCATTGGCGGAAGGGGTGCCGGACATTCTCTTCCACACGTTAGAAGCCGGTGGAACACATCCAGATTCCGCACTTGCTGTTAACGCCATTGCTGGGCGCGTCGGTGGCAGCGCTGACAACCTCACTCTGGCCAACCATGCGCTGCTGAAGCAACTCGACAGCATTCTGGCCGGTTGTGGCGCGAGCACTGCAAAATATACATCCATCTTTTCCGTCGCCGCTTCGCTGTCACAGGGCAAAGGCGATCATCTCGCTGATTTACGTGGCCCAGTTAATTCAGCATCTTCACTGACAGAAGATTTTCTATTGGAATACACCCAAGGCATGCCGACGCGTGATGTCGCCTGGGGCTGCGTGGATGGCGATGCTTTACGCACGCTGATGGAGCTTCATACCACGGCTTCAGATTATGCCCAACGTACACCGGTGATTGCCCGTGCCCAAGCTGCGCATCTGCTGTCTGCCTTGCATGATTCACTACAGCAGGCCGCCAGTGGTAAAACTGTTGCCGGCGCACCGGGTAGTGTCTCCGATAAATTACTCTTCCTTGTCGGTCATGATACGAATCTCTCAAACATCGCAGGCACTTTGAATCTCAACTGGATTATCGACGGCCGCCGTGATGATACCCCGCCTGGCGGCGCGCTGGAGGTTGAACTTTGGCGCAGCGTAGAGGGTGCAACCAGCGTGCGGATTTACTACACCGCGCAGACGCTGGAGCAGATGCGATATGCGACGCCGCTCACCATCCAGTCACCGCCGCAGCGTGTTCCAGTCTTTGTTCCCGGCTGCAGCCGTACTGACGGCTCCTGCTCGTTGGATGCCTTCCTCAGGCTGTTGCTATTCACCACATCATCAACAAACTAAAACCCATGTTCAGTGAACAAGCAAAAGTTCCATTTGCAGCATTCAACTCAATGGAAGCTGCAAATAAATATATTTTAGCGAACGCAACATATGGTAAAAGGTAGTATCAGTTCAAGCCTTATTCGATTTGCCAACGATCAAGTAGACGGAATCATTCGGACACACAGAGCAGTCCGAAGCAATTCCACACGCATCACGCTTTCTTTTGTCCCACTGCCTTAGCTTCAAAGCCTAAAAATCTCTCAGGGGTCCCAACCGACATGCACGTGTTCGCTCGCAAGAACGTCTGCCATTTTTCCGCCTTCAAGACCAGCCAGCCCATCTCCACTACCACATCGCAGCCTGTAGCTGTTGTTGGCTCACGCCGTAAGCGCGGGGTCGTGGGAGCAGTGTGTCTGTTGCTGGCGATGCTGGCCGTAGTGTGTCTGCCGCAGACGGCGCAAGCGCAAACGGCAGCCTATTCTGGTCAGCCGCTCGGCGGCGGCTTCTTCATACCCTATGGAGTGGCGGTGGACGGCAGCGGCAATGTGTACGTTGCCGATACCGACAACAGTTTGGTGAAGGAGATGCCCGCCGGCTGTGCTTCCTCCAGTTGCGTCACCACCCTGGGCGGTGGCTTCAGTTACCCTCATGGTGTGGCGGTGGATGG
>CAIZGA010000298.1 GCA_903932385.1 uncultured Acidobacteriota bacterium | reverse complement strand
CTCAGTTGGTAGAGCAGCTGATTCGTAATCAGCAGGTCGTCGGTTCGACTCCGATCTTCGGCTCCAGATTCTTCAGGGTTCCAGACCCTTCCAGCAGCCTGAGCAGGGCGCGATAAAGACCAGAAATTTTCTACGTTGAACGCATCGCAAGCCGAAGTGCGTTCGCATCGAGAATGGTTATTGGATGAGTTACAGCGAACAATATGACGTGGTGGTGGTGGGCGGCGGACATGCCGGGTGCGAGGCGGCGATGGCTGCGGCGCGCATGGGGCTGCGCACGGCGTTGTATGCGCTGAATCTGGACCTGGTGGCGCAGATGAGCTGCAACCCCGCGATTGGCGGCATTGCCAAGGGACACCTGGTGCGCGAGGTGGATGCGCTGGGCGGCGTGATGGGCGTTGTTGCCGACCGCGCGGGAATTCAATTTCGATTGTTGAACACTTCTCGCGGGCCGGCGGTGTGGTCTCCGCGGGCGCAGTGCGACAAGCAACTGTATCGCGTAAAGATGCGCGAGGTGCTGGAGTCGCAAGCGAATTTATTTTTGAAGCAGGCGGAAGTTGTTGATCTGCTGCTGGTGCTGGAAGGCGAACAGTGTGTGGCGCGCGGTGTGATTCTGCGCGATGGGCGTGCAGTGCATGCCGGCGCGGTGATTGTGACTACGGGAACATTTTTGAACGGGCTGATTCACTGCGGCGAGCAGCAGTATGAAGCTGGGCGCAGTGGCGAGCCGGCGAGTGTGTTGCTGGGCGAGAACCTGAAGAAGCTTGGGTTGCGCGAGTGCCGGTTGAAGACGGGAACTCCGCCGCGGCTGGATGGACGGACGATTGACTGGGCGCAGTTTGCCGAGCAGCCGGGCGATGCGGTGCCGACGCCGTTTAGTTTTCGCACGACAAAGATTGAGCAGCGGCAGGTGAGTTGCCACATTGCCTTTACCACGCCGGAAACGCTGCAACTGATTCGCGAAAATGTTCATCGGTCACCGATGTACTCGGGACAGATACAGGGCATCGGGCCGAGGTATTGCCCGTCAATTGAAGACAAGGTGGTGAAGTTTCCGGACAAGCACCAGCACCAGTTGTTTCTGGAGCCGGAGGGACTGAACACGCACGAGGTCTACGTGAACGGCATGAGCACGTCGCTGCCGATGGATGTGCAGATGGCGATGGTGCGGTCGATACCAGGATTAGACAAGGCTGAGATGTTGCGGCCCGGATATGCGATTGAGTATGACGCGATTGATCCGACGGAACTGGACCGGACGCTGGCGGTGAAGCAGGTGCGCGGTCTGTATCTTGCGGGACAGATTAATGGAACTTCGGGATATGAGGAAGCGGCTTGCCAGGGATTGATGGCCGGAGTGAATGCGGCGTTGCACGTGCAGGGGCGCGAGGGATTTACGCTGGACCGCACTGAGGCGTATACCGGGATTCTGATTGACGATTTAATTTCAAAGGGAACGAATGAACCGTACCGCATGTTTACTTCGCGGGCCGAGTATAGGTTGCATTTGCGGATTGACAATGCCGACCGGCGTTTGATGCCGCATGGGCGCAGGCTGGGGCTGGTGGATGATGCGACCTGGGCGGAGTATGAGCAGCGGCAGGTACGCGCGGTGCGGCTGGAAAAGTGGCTGGCGACGTCGAAGATTAATTTGGAGTTGATGCAGCGCGCGGCGCCGGAGTTGATGGCGAATTTAAGCGGCGATGTTGCGTCGCTGAACGGACAGACGTATGCGCAGTTGCTGAAGCGGCCGGAAGCGAGCATGGATGCGCTGGCGGAAGTGGTGCGCGCGGATGAGACGCTGCATGCGGAGTGGGAAAATGTTCCGGCGGCGCGGGCCCGGTTGGAGTGGAAGACGGTGGAGACGGAAGTGAAGTACGCCGGCTATCTGGACCAGCAGCGGAAGTCGATGGAGAAGATCAAGCGCGCCGAGGGCAAGGTGATTCCCGAGTGGTTTAATTACGGCGCGGTGAGCGGGCTTTCCCGCGAGATGCAGGAAAAGCTGGGACGCGTGCGGCCGCAGACGCTGGGGCAGGCGAGCGGAATTCCGGGCGTGACTCCGGCGGCAATTACGCTGCTGCATGTGTACATTGAACTGCAGGGCAAGCAGCGCGCTGAAAGCAATTCTGCGGCGACGAACTAGCTCGTAAGTGTTTGCGTATTCATATGCACGGAGGAGATATGCAACCGATAGGCGCGAGTGGAGTTCTGTGGACGGCGTGGCTGGTCATCTGGCTGATCTGGGCCGTGGTTCAGAACAAGAAAAAAGCTAAGAGCGAGAGCTTGCTTTCACGGTTGACCTATGCGGTTCCCATCTTTCTGGGATTTGAGATGCTCTATAACAATTTTCTACCGTGGCCGTGGCTCTATGTGCGCATGGTGCCGTATTCGGAACCGCTAGCGTGGGTGGGAGTTGGCTTCACCGCATTGGGGCTGGTGTATGCCATCTGCGCGCGGGCGTACCTGGGCGGCAACTGGAGCGGCAACGTGACCGTGAAAGTGGGCCACGAGTTGGTGCGCAGCGGACCGTACCGCTGGACGCGGCACCCGATTTACACCGGCCTGCTGCTGGCGCTGGTGGGTAGCATGATGGCGCGCATTGAATGGCGCGGCATATTTTCGCTGGTGTTGGTATGGCTTTCGCTGCGCATCAAGATTCGCCGCGAGGAACAGTTTATGCACGAAACCTTCGGCGAGCAGTATGACGAATACAAACGGAAGACTGCGGCGCTGGTGCCGGGGCTGCCGATTTAATTTCTACATTAATGTTTCGGCGTTGCGGGTAGTTTTGTCTTGGGCAGCAATTGGTTGATGATGATGGTGCGCTGCGAGTGGATGCAGGTCCACGTGGTGCGGCCGTGCAGGTAGATGTGGGTGAAGAGTCCCCGCTCGTCGTCGACGTCATGTCCATCTTTAGTTTTTAGAATGTAGGTGCCGCTGACAATGGCGATGTTGGCGCCGTCGGCACCGGCGTATTCGCTGACGGTGAGCACGCGCTGGGTGAGGATAGAAGGCGAGTTCTTGCTGATGTACATGGCGGCCACCTGCTG
>CAIZGA010000297.1 GCA_903932385.1 uncultured Acidobacteriota bacterium | reverse complement strand
CGGACAAATCTATTGCCGATTATTTGTCCACCAAGGCGCATTCCATTGACATCTGAAGTTTTTGCAAAGATGTCACGGAGTGCACGGATAAATGGGTCTCTCATACGCATAATCAGAATTGCGGGAAGCCTATACGTGGATAAGAATTTATTACGCAATATGTCTACAACCTGCTCATATGCTTTTAGTGGTTGTTCTCTATCCAGATCAGGAGATGAAATAACCAATCTCCAATCCTCATGGTCAACTGAAGACATGATAAGTGCTACTTTAATGCGCAAGTCTGCATCATCAAGTGCTTTGAGGATTTGTGAACCGGTTGTAAAGTCCATTCCTACCAATGTTGCATTATCCATGGCAAGACCCCATTAGTAGAGTTGGATATCGCTTCAATAATTGCATGCGCATCTGCTTGAGAGCGAAATTCATAACGACTTTCCTCTGACCAATTTCTTACAAATGTCCAATTCAAATCAAGCTTCGAATTGGATCGAATAGCCAAATCAAAAGTTCCATCCAAACCCGTAATTCCCAACAAAGTTTTCAATTCATGAGTATAGCTCTTTTGAACTTTTCCCTTATCTGGAAAGTCATAACGGCGAGTTTCTTTGGCAATGCAAGCCTTTAGAGCACATTCAACAGCGTATCCAGCAAGATAGTACGCGCCGCTGTAATGTCTCTGTTTATAGAGCGCCTTTGCCTCTTTCAGTCGCATACGTGTCAGCTTCTTTAGATCCGTGCGATTCATGGCAGAGTTATTCCCTAACTGATATCAATATACCTTCATGCGCGGCCCAGGTAGGCGCCTTCGGCGGTGTCAATGCGGATGCGTTCGCCTTCGTTGATGAACGGCGGCACCTGCACAACCAGACCGGTTTCCGTGGTCGCCGGCTTGGTCACCGACGATGCCGTTGCCGACTTGATGCCGGGCTCGGTGGAGACGATGGTCATCTCGACGATGCCGGGCAGTTCAATGCCCACGGCCACGCCGTCAAAAAAACTCACGCTGATTTCCAGGTTCGGCGTCAGATATTCCACCGCGTCGCCCAGTGTGCTGCGCTTCAGGTGCGTCTGCTCGTAATTCTCGCCGTTCATGAAGTAGTAGTCGTCGCCGTCGTTATACAAAAATTCCATGCGAATTTCGTCCACGATCACGCGTTCAATCGCGTCGCCGGAACGGAAGCGGTGCTCAAACATGGCGCCGGTGCGCAGGTTGCGAAGCTTGGCTTGGATGAAGGCGCGCAGGTTGCCCGGCGTGCGGTGTTCCACGGCAAACACCGAGTGCAACTGGTCATTATGTTTGATGACCATGCCGGGGCGCATTTGGGTGGCGGGAATCGCCATAGGGAAAACTCCTTGCAATGACTGCTGATTGTGGATTCTGGCGCTCGTGCGCCAACCTTACGATTGTATCCCACCGGATGCGAAGAGTCGGCGAAGATGCCGCATCGACTCCGTAGGCAGTAGCGGCTTCGCGTTCGCGAATTATTCTTTGCCGAAAAGATGTTTGAAGAAGTGGCTGACGCCGGCAAAGAAGCTGCGTTTTTGCGGAGGCAGCGGCGGCGGAGCTACCGGCGTGGTGGGATGGCTGCCGTCATAACTCATGTTCGCGTTGATGGTGACCTGCGTTTCGCCGGGCGCTGTGGGCTTGGGCGCGGGCGTCGGCGCCAGGCCTTCACTCTGCGCCAGCGGGAAGGGAAACTTCTTCGCATTGGCGGCGGCAGCGGGGCTTTGCGCGGCATCGGCAATCAGACCGGCGGCATTTTGCGGACAGCCGCACGGAGTCGTTTCATTGTCCACCACTTCATGCAGATTGCCGCCGTTGAACAAAACATGCTGGCCGGGACGGACCAGATATTCGCCGTCGCCGAATTGCGAATGGATGTGCAGCGTGGGCGCGTTGTTGCCGGTGTCGCGATTGTCCACGCAGGTGTCGCCGTTGCGCGCCACACGCAGCGCCAGCGAGAGCGATCCCGTATCGTCAGCTTCAATGCGCAGGTCGGGCGTCAGCAGCACGTCGCCGGTGTGCGCGGTGATGCGAAGTTCCAGCGCACCGCGGTCCATCGATAGCATCAGCGGACCATCGGCCTGCTGCGAATCGGTCACATGTAACGCGGTGGTCGCGCAAACCATCACCAGCCCGTGCCGTTCCAAACTCACTTCGGCAGTGTGGTCATGCGCGGTGATGGTGCTCGTCGCGGGCAGCAACGCTTTGCCCGCGGCAATCTGCGGTGTGGGGCTCACGTCGGCATCGGCCGAGGCCACACTGCCAATCGGCATCTGTGCCTGTGCCTGCGTAACCAGCACAGCAGCAAGCGCGATATGGAGTGTGATCTTCATGAAGAATTTAAAGCTTGAGGAAATTTTCCATCAGCCGTTTGCCGTCGCTCGTCAGCACGCTTTCCGGATGAAACTGTACGCCTTCAATCGGCAGCTCGCGGTGGCGCAGGCCCATGATGATGGATCCGGTCGGCTCAGTGGTGCGCGCAGAAACTTCCAGCGACGCCGGCAGGTTATGCGAATCCACAATCAGCGAGTGGTAGCGCGTGCAGGTCATCGGGTTGGGCAGGCCGTAAAAAATTGGGGTGCCGTCGTGGTCCACTTCGCTGGTCTTGGCGTGCATCAGCTTGGGTGCGCGAATCACATTGCCGCCGAAGGCCGCGCCGATGGCCTGGTGCCCCAGGCACACGCCCAGCAGCGGAACGCGTCGCGCGCCGTTGCTCTCCTGCATCACCTTCGCAAAATATTGGATCAGCGGTATGCTGATGCCCGCTTCCTGCGGCGTGCAGGGGCCGGGAGAAATCACGATGCCCGCTGGCTTCATCGCGTCAATTTCTTCCGGTGTGATTTCGTCATTGCGGCGCACCTCGACCTCCGCCCCCAGCTCGCCCAGGTACTGGACAAGGTTGAAGGTGAAGGAATCGTAGTTGTCCAAAACGAAAATCATCGTGGCTCTATTGTAGATGCCGGTTACTTCAGCGGCCAGTGCGGGCGTGCGATTTCAAAATATCCGTCCGTGCGGGTGTAGCCGGCGGCGCCCTGCATGCGGCCGATAATCTTCAGCTTCTCCACCGCGATGTGCAGCCGCTCGCGGTCTTCAAACGCGTCGTCGTGGATGTGCGCGGCCACAATCTGCGCCACAATCAGCCGCTGTCCCGCGCCGATGTCGAGGATGTGTGTCGTCCGGCACTCAAACGCGGCGGGTGATGCGGCAATGCGCGGCACGGAAACCTTCGTGCACGGCAGCAGCTCCAGCCCGGCCAGCTCCGCTTCACTCACTTCCGGCGGCGCGTCGGCGGAGCTCAGGTTCATCGCCTCCGCCAGCGGTTCGGTGACCACGTGCACCACCAGCTCGCCAGAATCCATCAGGTTCTGCGTCGTGTCCTTCAGCTTGCCCTCGCGCAACGCCAGCCCCAGCACAATGGTCGGCGGCGTCGCACCCACCGCGTTGAAGAAGGAAAACGGCGCAGCGTTCACCACGCCGGCCTTGCTCCGCGTCGTCACCCACGCAATGGGCCGCGGCACAATCAGCGACGTCATCAGCTTGTATGCCGATTTACTGTCGAGCGTCTCAAAATCAAAATCGCTGGTGGGAATCATTTCGTGAGCGCCTTCTCCTGCAATTCAATTAATACTTCAAGCATGTCAGATTTTCTTACCCAACTGTGATAGTTAGTCTCTGCTGTTGGTTCTTGTGGGAACGATTTCAGATTGGCTGGCAACAGAATTTGATCCTTATTAAGATTGACACCATAGTCGCATTGTTGCGAGATTTCCTTGCCATCAAACACGCACATATATTCAATTGGCATTAACCCATAACCAACGTCACTCCACTCTTCGGGACGTTCTATGCGTCCGTAACTGCCAATTGTTTTTCCTGGCATGGGATTGAGTGGTGCGGAAAATCTAGAAAAGAACAGATAGTCACTACCAATTGCCATCGTGGAACATCCAGAGATGTAAAAAACATCATCTTTATGATGCGGACCTTTGAACGATTGAATGGTTTTTACTTTACAAACGTCGAGCATGAAGCCGCCACTATCTGGAATTTCATAATGTTCTTCATCAGCCGAAATCACATGAACAATGACAACGTCATCAGAAAACTTATTGAATAAATCCGAAAGGCTGATGGGCGCAATCGATTCCGCAATACTGATGCATGAATGAATGGGAATAAATAACAACAACGCTGTTGCAGCGCATATCCACAATTTATTGTGAATGCGAAATATTGAAATTCTGTTCATAGGATTTACCCTCGTGCGGCTTCAATGGCGCGCATGACGGCCTGCGCCTTGTTGACGCACTCCTCAAATTCCTTCTCCGGCACAGAGTCGGCAACAATGCCGGCGCCGGACTGCACGTGGCCGAGTTCCTTGCCCGGTTCGCCATGCATGTACAGCGTGCGGATGGCGATGCAGGAATCAAAGTTGCCGCTGAAATCGGCGTAGAAAACGCTACCTCCGTAGACGCCGCGTCGCGCCGGCTCCAGCTCTTCAATAATCTGCATGGCGCGAATCTTCGGCGCACCGCTCAGCGTGCCCGCGGGGAAGCAGGCGCGGAAGGCATCCACCGGCGTGAGTTCGGGGCGCAGCGTTCCTTCCAGCGAACTCACCAGATGCATGATGTGCGAGTAGCGCTCGATGAACATCAGGTCCTTCACGCGCACGCTGCCGTACTCGCTCACGCGTCCCACGTCGTTGCGGCCCAGGTCCACCAGCATCACATGCTCGGCAATTTCTTTCGGATCATTGCGCATGTGCTCGGCGAATTCGCGGTCCTTCGCTTCATCGGCAGATCGCGGCGCGCTGCCGGCAATCGGCCGGTACTCAATCTTGCGTCCCTGCACGCGGACCAGCAGCTCCGGCGAAGAGCCGACAATGTGCGCGGGAATATTTTTCTGCGCGGCTGCAGCTTTCTTCGCAGACTTTTTGTTCGCCGCCGCATCCATCCCAAAACGCAGGTAGTACATATAGGGAGACGGGTTCACAATGCGCAGCGCGCGGTAAATGGCAAACGGGTCCACTTCCGGCGTCACGTCGAATCGTTGCGAGAGCACGCACTGGAAGATGTCTCCGGCGGCAATATACTCGCGCGTTTTTTCTACGGCTCGCAGAAAGGCAGCCTTCGCCGTGCGCGGTTTAATTTTCAGTTTGCCAAGAACCTTCTTCCGCTTCGGCTTCGGCAGCGGTGCGGCCAGCTTGCGTTCCAGCCGGTCCAGCCGTTTGCGGGCATCGGCGTATGCGGCGCGCGGAGCAGTACGCGTCAGGTCCGCAGTCACCACCAGATGGATCTGTTTCTTCACGTGGTCGAAGGCCAGCACTTCATCGAAGAACATCAGGCAAGCATCCGGTGCGGAAACTTCTTCGGCAGCCAGTTCCGGCAGTTTTTCGATGAGCCGCACCGCGTCATAGGCAAAGAACCCCACGGCGCCGGCGGTAAACGGCGGCAGCTGCGGCAGAATGGCCGGTGTGTGTCCGCTGAGGTGCTTCTTCAACTCGGCAAAAATATCTCCGGTAAAGCGCACCGGCTTGCGGCCTGTCTCCACCAGCGTAATCTGCTGGCCGTAGGCGGTCAGTGTTTTGTACGGGCGCACGCCGATGAAGGTGTACCGGCCCACTTTTTCGCCGCCCTCCACGGATTCCAGCAGAAAGGCCTGCGACTCGGCGGCGGCCACGCGCAGGTACGCGGAGACCGGCGTTTCCAGGTCGGCCGTCAGGGTGCGGTAGACCGGCACCAGCGTGTGCGCGGCGGCCAATTTCTTGAAATCGGCATACGACGGAAGTGGTAGTGCATCTGGCATGGCTGTGCTTCATCATAAATGACGTAAGCGAAGTTCTCCGCGCCGGAGTGCCGGGCAGAGAAACTTCCTGAGACATAAGCCATAAAAACCGCATCGCGTAATGAGGTCGTTGTAGTATGAGTGTTCTGGTGAACGTACAACCCACGATGACAGCACGCCACCGCATCGCGCCCAAACACGTCGCTGCAAATGCTGTTGACAAGGCCTATGGCCGCCCGGTGGTCAAGCTCTGGGTGCCGCTGATGATTCTGCTCTTCGTCTCTGCAGGCGTCGGTGCCGGTTACGGTTTCGTCATGTTCGCCAATCTCCGCAACTCCGTCGCCACGCAGCACGCCGTAAACCTCGCGCTTGCCAACAAAGTCGTCAGCCAGGACCTGGGCCAGTCAGTACAAGTGGGATATTTTGTCGGCGGCAATATTTACGACCATATGGATGGCACCGGCAACGCAGACCTGACCATTGAAGTCAAAGGTTCCAACGGCAGCGGCACGCTCTACGCCAGCGAGTATGAAATTAACGGTAACTGGTACGCGGAAAAACTCACCTTCCGCCCCGACCAGGACCTGGAAATGATTCAGGTGCCGGAATTGCCCAACGCGCCCAAGCCGCAGTAATCGCAAACACTTCTGTTCCAAATTTCCGCAGAAATAAAGGGTTTTCCATCATCGCAAAGCGCGACCTGCCGCATTGCGTGTATTCTGCTTGCGTGACCTTGCGCTGCCGCGGCAAGGCTGTCTTCCAATGAATCTGCCCAATTCCATTACGCTGAGCCGTATTTTCTGTATCCCCGTGGTGCTGTGGATTCTCTCTCGCAGCTTCCCGCTGCGGGATGTTCACGGCGTCCCGGAATTGATTGCCGCCTCGCTCTTCATTCTGGCCTCGGCCACCGACGGGCTCGACGGCTACCTGGCTCGGCGTCGCGGACAAATCACCACGATGGGCATTCTGCTGGACCCGTTGGCAGACAAGCTGCTGATTGCCTCGACCTATATCGCGCTTGTCTCCTACACGCCAGACATTGTGCCGGTGTGGATTGCAGTGCTGGTCATCGGCCGCGAATTTCTGGTCAGCGGTCTGCGTTCCATCGCCAGTAGTGAAGGCTTCACCATTGAAGCCAGCGATCTTGGCAAACTGAAAACTGTCGTGCAGATTGTTTCCGTGGCCGCTGCCATCCTCGCGCACCGCTGGCCACAGTGGAGCTGGGCTACTGGACAATCTCCATGTCGCTCATCGCGCGTATGGCCGTCTACTGGGTCGCCGTCGTTTCCACCATCTCTGCGGTGGATTATTTCATTGGCTTCTGGCGCAAGATTGACAAGGCCAGCGAGACCAGCCGCAAGCGCAAACCCTTCGTCCTGAGCCGCCGCAAAAAAGCCGTCGAAAACCCCACGCCGCAGGACGCGTTGATCAAGTAAAGTTTCCCGCAGAAAAATTCAGGCCCCGGTGAGAATTCTCATCGGGGCCATTGAATTTTTATTCTGCGATTCGTCTAGTGCATCAGCTGGCTGTTGTTGGTCTGCGTGCGATGCACAAAGTGGTACGGCGGCCACGGGCCGGAAAGCTGCAACTGGCACTCCTTCATCGTCTGCATGGCGGAGGAGTATTTGTTCTGGTAGCGTTCCACCGTTTTGTTGTCGATGAGGTGGGCAATGTCCAGCAGCATCTTGCCGGAATCAATGCGCTTGCAGGTAATTTCCTGGTCCAGCGGTGCAAACATGCGGTGCATCTGTACGG
>CAIZGA010000296.1 GCA_903932385.1 uncultured Acidobacteriota bacterium | reverse complement strand
TTGCTGTCGCTGTTGCCATGGTTCCAAGTCCTCTCATCAATCTGCGCGCTGCCGCACAGTGTGGGTTCAATCTTTTACCGCGTAGAAGTTTAGATGCCTTCCTGCGTCACCAGTTCGTCGGTCACCGTGCGTGCTTCCAGCGGCAAACCGCCGTAGTAGCGAATGCTGCGCAGCTTCACCACTTCCGCCGCCGGCACATCCAGCTTCAACAGGCTCAGCATCTGCGCGTCGCGGTTCTGTTCCACCACGTACACCCGCTCGTGCGAAGCAACAAAGTCCAGCACCTCGCGCGTGAAGGGCCACGCACGCAGCCGCAGGTAGTCCGTCTCCACGCCAAATTCTTTCTTCAGCTGGTCGCGGCTCTCGCTCACGGCAAAGTCCGACGTGCCGAAGGCAATGATGCCAATCTTCGACTTGCCGTCCTGCACCACCACCGGCCGCGGAACCATGCCGCGAATCGTCTCGAACTTCTTGTCCAGCCGCTCCATGTTGTGGATGTAATCATCCGGCCGCTCAGAGTACTGCGCCTTCTCATTGTGTCCGGTGCCGCGCGTGAAGTACGCCGCCTTCGGATGGTCGGTGCCCGGCAGTGTGCGGTAGCCGATGCCGTCGCCGTCCACATCGCGGTAGCGGCCAAACTCGCCCAGCTTCGCAAGCTCTTCGGCCGTCAGCACTTTGCCGCGGTTGATCGGCTTGGTCGGATACTCAAACTTCTCGCTCATCCAGTTGTTCATGCCCAGGTCCAGATCGCTCAGCACAAACACCGGCGTCTGCGCCTGCTCCGCCAGATCAAACGCTGCAATCGCAAAATCAAAACATTCCTTCACGCTACCCGGAATCAGAATCGGGTGCTTGGTGTCGCCATGCGAGAGGAACGCAACGGAATGAATGTCGCACTGCTGTGTACGCGTCGGCAGGCCGGTTGATGGTCCGCTGCGCTGCACGTCGAAAATCACGCCCGGCAATTCAGCGTAGTAACCCAGTCCGGCAAACTCCGCCATCAGCGAAATTCCCGGCCCGCTGGTTGCCGTCATCGACCGCGCGCCGGCCCAGCCTGCGCCCAGAACGCCGCCAATCGCAGCCAGTTCGTCTTCCGCCTGCACCACGGCAAAGGTCGCCTTGCCGTCGGCCTCTATGCGGGTATGCTTCAGATAATCAATCGTCGATTCCACCACTGATGTCGACGGCGTAATCGGATACCACATCACCACCGTCACTCCGGCAAACACAGCGCCCATACCCGCCGCTGCATTTCCGTCGATGATGATCTTGCCTTCGGTCAGGTTCATCCGCTCCACAACATATGGCGAACGCTCCGTGAAGGTTTCCTTGGCGTATTCGTAACCCGCCTGCACCGCGGCCCAGTTCAGGTCAGCAGCCTTCACTTTTTTTGAAAACTGTTTGCGCAGCGATGCTTCCACCACCGCCAGGTCCATCTCCAGCAACTGCGCCAGCACGCCGACAAACACCATGTTGCGCACCAGCTTGCGCAGCTTCGCCTCGGGGCATACCGCCGCCGTCAGCTTGTCAAACGGCACCGGATAGCAATGCACATCGTCGCGGTACTGCTTCAGGTTGAAGCTCTCTTCATACACCGCAACGCCGTTCGGCTGCAGCGAGAGAATATCGTCCTTCGCAGTTTCGGGATTCAGCGCGACCACCACTTCAATTTCCTTCTTGCGCGCCACATACCCGTGCTTGCTTACGCGGATCGTGTACCAGGTCGGCAGTCCCGCAATGTTCGACGGAAACAGGTTCTTGCCGCTCACCGGTATGCCCATCGCAAACACGCTCTTGAGCAGCACCGAGTTCGCAGACTGCGAGCCCGAGCCGTTCACCGTGGCTACCTGGATGCTGAAGTCATTCACTACGCGCTTTTGCGCCGGGGAGGAGTTCGCCGCCGAACTTTCGGCAGGCGTTTTTGCCGCGCCCGCTCCGTTGCTGCCCTTGGAGCCTAGCGCGACTGGTTCAGTCGCCATTTGAGTGGGATTCCCTTCATCAATTCGTTGTAAATCCACAAACTTGCGCCGCCCTTTGGGGCAGAATCTACCCCCTGCGGCTACAAAATTATTCTAGCGCAGCGCGATACCCGCAGTCCCCGGCCGGATGCCCTATGTTCGCTAATCGAACAGCTTGTGCGAACAACTGTCCCGTTCCGGTCTTGCCTCGCAAAAACCTAACTCGTAATCCCCGCCATCAGCCGTTCCACTTCCTGCTTCTCCGCCGCCGTCAACGGCAGCATCGGCAGCCGAGGAACACCGCCGTAATACCCCGTCAATTCGCTCGCATACTTCACTGCCGGGATGCCCATCGTGCCGCCAATCCACGCCGCAGCCTTGGCAATCCGCTGCTGCTTTTCCTGCGCCAGCGGCATATCGCCGTCCTTCCACGCGGCATAGACTTCATACCCACTCTGCGGAGATAGTGTCGACCAACCGTGAATGGTTCCCACCGCGCCCGCCTGCAACGCCTCCAGCATCCGGTCCGCCGAACCCGAAAGCAGTTGGAAGCCAACCTCCTTGGTCCGCGTTTTGATGGCCGGCGTTTCCGCCACAGTTTTCGTCGCTGTGGCCGATCCCGTTCCCAGCGCTTCTGCCGATACATAACTCGCGCTCGATACCACGGTCTTCGGAGTCAACATCCGTCCCGTCACCGCAGTAAAGGTCGGCGTCACCGTCACCGTGTACTTCGGCTTGCGAGTCGCCGCCACCAGTGCCGCCATCCGCACCGGGTCGCCGCCGGATTCTTTCATCCCGATAATGTTCGGGTGCTCGCACAACTCGCCCACCACTTCCACCGGAATATTGAACGCGGTGAAGTACGCGCAGTTGTACAGCATCACCGGCAGCGGCGAACGGTCCGCCAGCGTGCGGTAATACGCCAGCAATTCTTTCCCATCCGGCCGACCGTATTGTGCGCGGTAATAATGTGGCGTGCGCAGCAGCACCGCGTCGTAACGCGCCTCAGCCGCCACATCAATCAATTCCAGCGTCGCCTTCACGCTCTCCTGCCCCACGCCGGCAATCAAAACTTTTTCCGGAGCAGTGGCCGCCGCCGCCACACGCAGTACTTCCCGCGTCTCGGCATCGTCCAGCATCACGTTCTCGCCGGTCGAACCCAGCACCACCAACCCCGCCATCGGCGTCCGTGAATACCGCTCCACGTTGTGTTCCAGTTTGCGCAGGTACAGCC
>CAIZGA010000295.1 GCA_903932385.1 uncultured Acidobacteriota bacterium | reverse complement strand
ATCGCGGAAATACGCAACAAAATCGTCGAGAAGTTGATCAAACCGCAGATAACACTGGCGGGCCAGAGCGGCCTGGCCAACGAGGGCGCGAAAATCCGCGAGACGATGGCCAACCTTGAGCAGCGGGTGACGGATATCATCGCCGGCGCTTAGGATTCCAAGTGCTCCGCCCATTCGCATCATGTGAGTGAGCGGATTACTCCGGTGCTGCCAAGAGATGATCGCCGCATCGGACCTTGGTGCAGGCAATCACATGATCGGCGGATTACCAATCGCCGACATTCGTGGGGGCATGATTATCCGGTGCCGCTGCCAGCGAACAGGTCAGGGCGACGGTGCCAACTGCCGGAATGGCCGTGGCGGCCGTGCCGGTGTAGGTGCCGGCACCCGGGCAGGTCGGGGCGTTCTCCATGAACAGGCCCGAGCCGATGATGACGGTGCCGAGAGCCGGACAGGTGGAACCCGGGATGAGCCCGTTCATGTTGGCATACGAGCGCGTGGCTTGCTGGAAGTTGCGGATGTTGAGGATGCAGCCGGCACGGTCGGCACCCTTCTTCCAGGCGCGGGCGCCGATGAAAAGGATTGATATGAGGGTGAGCAAGACGAGGATGACGACAGTCAATTCGAGCAGCGTCATGCCGGCCTTGCGCTTCATGATCAGGTGGTTGGTCAGTTTCATAGTGTGTATTCCTTCTCTTTCCTTATTCGGTTGTGATGTCGGGAGAAACAGTTGTGAGTTCCCGCCGAAGATTTAACAGCATCTTTCGTAACGCGTCACATATGGCACGATTTGGAGGTCTTGAATAGGCGCGCGTTTCTGAATAACATGTCATGATTTGAACTATGTCGCCATCTGATGCGTGAGGCCAAGCCCTACAAATGAATAAGGTCCAAGATGATTTACAGAGGCCGCAACCGGGGTTTAACTTTAATGAAGGTATCAGGTGACACCACCGAGTCTGTGATGGGTCCCGCCACTTCAGTTGGTTCCGCATCATGAAATCAGCCGCTCTTCCAGTCATCCTCACCTTGTTGTGCGTCCTGCCGGCCGGACTTCACGCTGCAGCCGCATCGGCCCCCATCGCGTGGGACGATCTTGGTGCCAAAGCCGGAGCCCAGTATCATGGAGACGCGCTGAACGTCACCGCGACAGGCGAAGGCGCGCATCTGACGTGCGGGTTTCAGAGGATTGAGGGAACGGTCACCAGTGAGGGGCTTTGGCTGACCTCCACCGTCGGCGAAGCGAGCGGCGCACGATTTCACCTGGCCGCCACGGCACTGGGACGAGGAGTTGCTCATGCGGCCGCACTGCCGCTTACGGGACGGGTGCGCGTGGCGGAGTCGGGCGCCCGATGGGAGCGACCCGGTCTGGTCGAGGAATACTCGGTGAGTGTGGATGGCATGCGTCAGGATTTCGTGATCGCGCGGCGGCTTGCCGGGGCGGGTGAGCTGCGCGTGGAATTGGCGCTCAGCGGTGCGCGGGCGGAAGCTGACGGCTACGGCGCGAAGCTCACACTTGACGACCCGCATCGGGTGCTGGCCTACAGCCGTCTGCGCGTGGTGGATGCCACTGGCCGGGATATCCACGCCACACTGAAAGTGTTAGATGCGGAGCGTCTGGTGGTGTGTGTGGAGGATGAGGACGCCAGCTACCCTCTGCGCGTTGATCCAACATTCAGCGATGCCAACTGGGTCAGTCTGAATTCCGGTGTTCCCGGAGCCAGCGCGATAGTTTGGGCGGCTGTCATCGATGGCAGTGGGAATCTCTACATCGGCGGCCAATTCACGGTTGTCGGGACCCTGCCGGCCAACGGCATCGCCAAATGGAACGGCAGCGCCT
>CAIZGA010000294.1 GCA_903932385.1 uncultured Acidobacteriota bacterium | reverse complement strand
GTTGGGGCCATTCGAGGTGATTTCCGTGAGTGGAATGGTAACGATGAAAGAGTTGTCAAGGCGTTTTCTCATTTCACAGATGCTGCTTCTCTGCTGCTTTCTCTCATCAAGGAAAGTACCAACGAAAACCCAGGCCAAGGTGGTGATGAATCATCTATGTTAATGCGCAAGTACCTGGCCAAACAACATGAGTTCCTTGCCCCGTCCCCGAATGTCTCCTCGATTGTCAAGTACAGAGTGGTGAAATTTTCGCCTGGAAAGAGGCTGACGGACGACGAAAATGTTGTACAGGGCCATCCCGCGCCGATGCCTCTCCTCTTGGTAGGAAAGTCGCTGAATGCGTGGTTGTCACACTTGCTTCGGAGCGGCAGGCTAACCGGTTTTGAGTTCCCGCAAGGTTACACGGGGGACCGTCAGTTCTCCTCCATATTACCATTCTGCGGAGTGGACGCTTCCGACTCGTCGTGTCCTGTGTGTTTGGCGAAGACGATAATCTGTGGTGATCCGGCCCTGGAGGAACTGCTCATGGACGATGCTGATTACGAGCGGATGCTGAGAATCGCTCATTGCGATCAGGTCGTCATGGAGGTTGAAGATGACCGCACTCTCAGCAGGGCTTCGTCTCTCCTCAAGGTGTGCTGGCTTATCCACTCTGGTTTCTATTTTTTTTTTCGCTTATTCAGCGATGAAGCTATTTCTTGACCGGCAGGGCAATACCAAACGCATTAGCTTTGAGAGGGTGCTACTTTCCGCCAAACTTGGGTTTAGGTGATATTGTTAGGTGAGAACCACAATTGGCGCACAAAGTCCCCTTTTTACTTCATTGTGTCTGCTTCCTTTTTCGCCGATTCTGAGTGCCTCACAGGTACTCCGTGTCCGCGTGTCAGAAACCTTTGGTGCTGCAGTGCTCCAGCCGTGCTTCGGAGTGCCTCGCGGGATCTTGAGCATGGCCGCGCTGCCGCAGCTCGCGACAAGAGAGGGGTCAGCGAGCCCTGGGTGGCTCCGGGACTCCCATGTCCGAGTCTGCCATAACAGACACCTAGAGCTACCCTGCTGGGGCAATCAACTTGAATCAAGCGATGCAGCGCTTGGAGCGCGGCGGGCGTCGGCCGACGGCGTGGCGCACGGCTACGCACAGAGGCATGAAGTGGTTCCTATCGGAAGAACCGGTTTTTTATGAGGGAACTGAAGAGTGCAGAAGCGATTGTACCATAGTCATCGTAATTTATGGCTTGAATCTGCTATAGCAAGGAGATCCCATCTACTAATGGGAAAGGAACAGACCTACGAGTGCACCGGTTCTGAGATAGAAGCACGGAGACACGTGAGACAGAATCGTGGTGACTGGATTTTGTCAAACCTCGTCACAAAACTATGCTGCTTAAATCCCTCTCGATTTGAATCATCTCGTGCTTTGGACTCGATCATCACGGTATTCGCTGCCGACCCGCTGTGTCTTCCGAATCCCTCCGCCGTGGGCGGTAAAGCCGGCGCCGCAGCGGTCCATGCAGCTCGACTGCACGACTCCGCCGGCGCAGCTTGTCGCCGCTCATCCAGCTCGTCGTGACCAGAACGTCCAACTCCGCGGCCCGTGCCGGTCCGCTCCCAAATCCATCGACCCGGTCGCGGGCCCGACCCGGCCGGCCTGTTTCACCACTTCGCATACAATCTCGCCGGGCCAGGCTTGATGGTCCCGTTGGCGATGATCACTTGGCGCCATGGAGAGTTCGTTCCCCGCCTCGCCCAATGATTGCGATGATGCGGATGAGAAAATTGTCGGTAGAGAAAAATTGTAGCGATACGCCGACTATTCGTCACCTGCCACGCCGCACGCGGCGCGCGGCCCCGCCTGCTCGCGTAGAGCGGGTCCGAGCCGAGTTTGCTACTCGTCGGGCTCCGCATCCGAGCTGTAGCTGGAACGGGAGTCGCCGTAGGTGATGAACGGACGCGGGTTCAAGTCGTCGTCGTCGCTCGATACCAGACGCTGTATGCCCTCTTCCGTCTCCGATCCTGTGACCGATGTCTGGTACTTGAGTCCCATTTTGGCTTGAAGTCGCTTGTTGCGCTCTATGCATAGATTTGATACGAGCCGGTACCCCGCCTGGCTTGTACTGTTTGGTACGCTTTGGTGTACGAGACGAGCGCCTTGGGACTTAGATTGTTGATCTCGTTCCTGCATTGGCCTTCGTCTGGCTTGTCGATTTTTATCTGGATTTCGTCCCTTTCAATGATACTAGTGCAGAAATCGTCGCCGCTTTGCTTGTCATCATCATCGCAATCGTGGAGGTCGTCAGCCCCGACTGGCGTTAAGCCGCACGAATCAACTTCCAGTGGTCCTGAGTCTGCGATGATCACCTACCATAATTTGATCATTTTGATGTATGGCATCACGCAGGTGTCGTACGGCGTATGTTCATGATTGATTTTGGCCCCGTCTGACATTGAGGTAGGCATATTTTCGTGTGCCTTGGTCAATCTCGCCTTGATGTTCGTGATGGCATTGTAAGAAGATCCGTCACTGATGCTGCTGGCAGAGAATCTTAGGCGTTTGCAGCTTCCGCCTGCGAAAGAGAAGGTTGTACCTTCCTTCTTCAGTTTTTCTTTTGCAAATCTTGGCATCTCATACTTCTTGCACTGTTCGAGGTAGCCTTTGTACGTTTTGGATGTCCTGGCAGTTGGAATGCCCAAGCAGCCTGACCAGTGGTACCTGCGAAACTGCTGATTAGTTCCCGAACTTTGGATATTAGTTCCATCAATTATTTCTGGATTTCCATATCAACAATATCATCATAAACCCAAAATTTGATCTGCTGTCTTTCATAAGTCCTTTGGTTTTCGATGCAGATTCCAATTGATTTGTTAAATTTCCTTTCGTGCTCAGAATCAAACTTTTTAGTAATCACATCCAGTTCCAAGTCATCCACTTTAGATGCAAACCTCTCTCTTAATGAATTAGGAGTAGACACAGATTGAACTTTGTATACTTTCAGGTAATACACTGGTTCTGGCAGGAATCTCACGATTGTTGAGATGGTGGGTAATGTTTTCTTTGCTTCAGGACATCACTCCCTGTATTTCCTGCATGAACGCGTCATCTTGGCCTTTGCGTTGCACATAACACGTAGGGCACGCGTTTGTGACGTTCCCTGAATGTTACATCTTCCAATGTCGACCCATGAAATGCTGATTGTGCATCTCGCCATGCTGTATGGGCAGCGTTGTATTCATTCAAATCCTCCATTGTACTCCTGGTAAATTTTTTCTTGATTCTTGGAATGTGCTATGAGCATTCGACCCCCCCCTGTGCCATCATTTCTTTCCTCTGGTTGCATCATACAAGGATATCCTATAACCTTATTAAAATCAAGCTGGGCTTTGGGAGCTGCCTGGAATTCTGATACAGTGCCATCTTAGCGATAAACCAAATGGTCGTCGTCTTTCACGAAACATATATTCTGCAGCGACGCAGGGAATGACGTGAAATCCCTTAAAGTATTATAGGTCTGTAATGCTTTAGCACATATGTCTTCCGGGGAATTTGATTCTGGATTTGGAACAATTTCACAGATGCTGAAATCTACACAATCAATTGGGATGAAACTATGCATGGACACGCCGAGTTCCTTTTGCAAATCATCGCATTTGTGTTTAAAATTCACAAACTCGGTCGTGACCTTACATTCTTTGGTACCCAATGAGATTCCAAGCCTGTAACACACATCCCTGTGAATTACAAACAGTCTGTCCCATTCCTCTTTGTTCTCCTTTATCACTGCAAACGCCATTGGGATCCATTCTGTGATTAACTTACTGGGAAAGTCCACATTTTTTGGAAGAGTCCATTTGTGGTCAATAACCATCATATTTGCATGGGTAATTTTTCGTACCAGGGGAATACCCAAACGTTTGCCTAGTCTATAGGCCAACACGAGATCAGACAAAAGCGTTACCTTCTCGATGTCATCTTTGTCAATCTCACAGGGACAATCTGCTGCTTCTGACACAATAGTAAACACTTCACGGACGGTCAGAAACAGCGTCCCCTTTCTTGAATAGAATTCAGATAATCCATGAGTTTCATCCGAACCACTGGATTGCGAACAGGCTCCAGGGAGTATTCCTTCGGCTCTTTCCTCAATGGTTTCATTTGACTTCTCCGATAAGATTGAGTGACAACAATTCTTCTGTAGTCTGATACACACACACACACACATTAGCTTTATTGCTTATCAATAAAGGCAGGTTTTCTGCTTAGGGGATAGGTTGCACCGAAGCGCAGGATCACACACACATACACATAAACACAAACACAGAACAAAAGGGTTTCCCCCAGAGCATGTGCTCCAATAAGGACTAATATGTCCAACTCAATCAGCAGCAGTTGACGTTCTCCGCTCCAACTCCCAATCTCGCCCGAAATATCATCGACTTAATGGCAGTATTTTAGACCAACGTTGAAACATTAAGAATAGATTCTCATTGGTAGTGACAGCCTTGCGTTTTCTACTGAACCTCCAATCTGCTGTACGCTCGACTAGGTAAGACTGCTGATCATCAGTATCAAAGATACTGTTCTGTGATGAAGGAGAGAAACGTAGTTTGCACATAAAAGTCAAAGCTTCCACAGATGCCTGCACAGTGCTCCGCACGATAGATGACCATTGCTTACGAGGTATTTCAAGGAATTCTAAAGCAGCCTGCACTGACTCTTCATAAATCAGACCACAAGCCCCAACGATCCTTTTTTTTTTAGGGTTTAGGGTTTAGG
>CAIZGA010000293.1 GCA_903932385.1 uncultured Acidobacteriota bacterium | reverse complement strand
GCCTGGTGGCGAATTTTTTTCTCTCGCTATGCAAGTGTGCTGCCGGCCTGCTGGGGCATTCGTTTGCGCTGGTGGCCGACGGTATGGAATCGCTGACCGATGTCTTCAGTTCGGCGGTGGTGTATGTGGGGCTGCAGCTGGCCATCAAGCCGCCGGACAAAGACCATCCCTACGGTCATGGCAAAGCGGAGCCAGTGGCTGCGGTTGTTGTGAGCCTGTTTATGGGCACGGCTGCGATTGGCATTGCGATTGAAAGCATCATCCTCATTCTGACGCCACACCCGCTGCCGCTGATGTACACCTTATGGATTTTGCCGGCGGTGTTTGTCATCAAGCTGGTGCTGACGAAATATGTTTCGTCGGTGGCTGACTATATCAACAGCACCGCAGTGCGCGGCGATGCCTGGCACCACCTGAGCGATGCGGTGACGTCGGTGTTTGCGTTTGTCGGAATTTCTGCGGCGCTGTGGACCAAAGATGCGCGTGCCGATGACTGGGCTGCGCTGTGCGCCTCCGGTGTGATTCTATTCAATGCGTGGAAGCAGATGCAGGCGCCGCTGGCGGAGATTCTGGACACGGCACCGCCGCCGGAGATTGAGCAGCAGGTGCGTGCGTCTGCGGCTGCCGTTGCGGGAGTGATTGGGCTGGAAAAATGTTTTGTGCGCAAGGTGGGATTTCAGTACTACGTGGATTTGCACGTGGTGGTGAAGGGGGAAATCACGGTCCGCTCGGGCCACATGATTTCACACGCGGTGGAAGACCGCGTACTGGCCGATGTGGACCGCGTGGTGAAGGTGCTGGTGCACATTGAGCCGGAAGAAGAACTGCAGAAATCCAACCACGACGGAATGTAGTTACGAGATGTAGCTGCGGAATCCAACAAATAAAAATGCTATCGCGTGGCGCGGTAGAGGCCGGCGATGCCGAAGCTGTAGGGCGTCCACGTGGCGTTGGTGTAGCCGCACTGTTCCATCAGCGCCAGCATTTGCGGCGGCGGGGGGAAGCGCGAGACCGATGCGGGCAGATAGCTGTAGGCGAAGCCGCGACCGCTGATGAGCGAACCGATGCGCGGCAGCACGTGACGGAAGTAGAGGCGATAGAAGAGGCCGAGCGGACCGCGCGGTTCACTGAAGTCGAGAATGCCGATTTCGCCACCGGGGCGCAGCACGCGGCGAATCTCCTGCAGGCCGGCGGTGTAGTTGGCCAGATTGCGGAAGCCGAAGGCGGAGACCACCAGATCGAGCGAGGCATCTGGTAGCGGCAGATTGAGTGCGTCGGCTTCGATGGCATTCACCTGACCGACGGGAAATTTTTCAATGCCGCGCGATAACATCTCATGCGAAAAGTCGACTGCGAAGACGGGTGCCGCGTTTCCGGGGCGACGACGCAGCAGAGCGAGCGTCATATCACCGGTGCCGCAGCAAAGGTCGAGCACCTGTGCCTGTGGCTGGGCAAGGCGCGCGGCGAAAGATTTTGCGGCGCGACGCCACCAGTATCCGCAGACGCTGGCGGAGAGCACGTGGTTGAGCAGGTCGTAGCGCGGCGCGATGCTGTCAAACATGTTGCGCACGGCGTTGGCTGCGGCGACTTCATCGTGCGCTGCGTCGGGACGCGCGCCGGTGGCGGGATTTTGCGGCGTGGTCATTTGGCGGTGGATCCGGCTTGCGGGGGATTTTTTGCCATCGCAAGCATCTCGCAAATGCCGCGAAGAAGTTCCGTCTCAGATACATCGGTGACGGTTTTGGTCGAGCCGATTTTATTCGGCAGAATAAAGCGGCGCACACCGCTGCGATTTTTCTTGTCGCCGGCAGTAAGTGCGGCGAGAGTTTCTGCATTGAGACGCAACGCAGGCAGCGGGCCGTAGCGCAGGATGAGCGAATCAATGCGCGAGGAGATTTTTTCTGTGATCAGGCCGCGATGCAGCGCGATGCGGTTGGCGGCGATCATGCCCCAGGCGACGGCTTCGCCATGCAACAACTTGCGGTAGTGCGTGGCGGCTTCAATTGCGTGGCCCACGGTGTGGCCGTAGTTGAGCACCATGCGCAGGCCGCCTTCGCGCTCGTCCAGACGCACAACTTCTGCTTTCATGCGGACCGAGGCGGTGATGACTTTTTCCAGCGTTTTGGGGTCGGCGGCGAGTGCGCTTTCTGCATCGCGTTCCATCAGCGAGAAAAGTTTCGGGTCGCGAATGACGCCGGCCTTGATGGATTCCTGCAGGCCGGCGCGGAGTTCGCGCGGCGGCAGCGTTTGCAGCAGATCTGAATCTGAAAAAACTGTGAGCGGATGATGAAAGCTGCCGATGAGATTTTTTCCGTGCGCCAGATTGACGCCGGTCTTGCCGCCGAGGGAGGAATCCACCTGCGCGAGAAAAGTACTGGGGATACCGACGTACTGGATGCCGCGCATGTAGATGGCGGCGAGAAAGCCGGTGAGGTCGCCGACAACTCCACCACCGAATGCGAGCAGCAATGAGTCACGGTCTGCACCGCAGCGATGAAGTTCGTCGGCCAGTCGTTCGACCGAAGAGAGGCGCTTGGCGGCTTCCCCGCGGGGAAGAAAAAGAACGATGGGCTGGCGCGAAGCTGGGAAGGAGACGAGAAAACGCTGCGCCCACAGTCCCCAAATCTCCGGAGAGGTGATGATAAAAAGTTTCGGCGTCTTGCCGGGCGTGAGTTTGCGCAGCCGCAAATGCAGCGTTCGCAGCAGGCCGCTGCCGATGTGGACGTCATAACGCGTGTTGGAAGTTTTTACCGGAACGATTGGCACGATGTCTTTATCTTAACGCAGCGGCGCGGTGTGAAGCGGAGGAGATGGCAAATTGATTTGCCGATTGGGGATGCGAGCGGTAGCCTGAAGGTATGAGTCCCACAAACGGCAAGCTGGGCGCCGAATACGAAGCGGTGGATTTTATTGTTGTCGGCGCAGGCATTGCCGGCCTGCGTGCTGCGATGGAGTTGGCTGCGGCCGGTCGCGTACTGGTGTTGACCAAGGAAAAATTAAGTGAGTCGAACACTGCCTATGCGCAGGGCGGCATTGCCGTGGCCATGGGCGGCGAAGAAGATATTGCGCTGCACCGCGAGGACACGATTGGAGCGGGCGACGGGCTGGTGAATGCGGCTGCGGCTGCGGTGCTTGTGGAAGAAGGCCCGCTGCGCGTGGAAGAGTTGCTGCAGTGGGGCACGGAGTTTGACCGCGAAGCCGGACACCTGATGCTGACGCGCGAAGGCGCACACTCGCGGTCGCGCATTCTGCATGCGCATGGCGACGCCACTGGACGCGAGATTGGCCGCGCATTGCTGGCGCGGGCGCGGAGCGAGAAAAATATTCAGCTGGTGGAGTGGGCGTTCTCTACCGAGCTGGTTGTTGAGGGTGGACGCGTTTGTGGTTTGCGCTGGCTGGATGCAGAACACACGCTGCACGCCGTGGCGGCGCGTGCGGTGTTGCTGGCGGCGGGCGGCGCGGGACAGGTCTACAGCGATACAACAAACCCGGCTGTGGCGACGGGCGACGGCATTGCAATGGCGATGGCAGCGGGCGCGGCGGTGGAAGACATGGAGTTTTATCAATTTCATCCCACGGCGCTGAGCCTGCCGGGAGCGCCGAGATTTTTGCTGAGTGAAGCGCTGCGCGGTGAAGGTGCGCGGCTGATGAATTCCTACGGCGAGCGATTTATGGAGCGGTATGATGCGCGGCTGGAACTGGCCCCGCGTGACGTGGTGGCACGGGCGATTGCGCGCGAGGGCGCGAGTGCGGCTTCAAGCGGCAAGGAAATTATTCCAGCGCCGGTGTACCTGGACATGCGGCACGTGAAGGACGTGGACCTGGCGAAGCGTTTTCCGGGAATCACTGCGTTTCTGGCGGAGTACAAGTTGTCGCTCTCGAAGAATTTAATTCCGGTGCGGCCGGCGGCGCATTACCTGATGGGCGGCATCATGACGGACCTGGATGGGCGCACGACGCTACCTGGTTTGTATGCGGCTGGCGAGGCGGCGTGCACGGGGGTCCACGGCGCGAACCGGCTGGCGAGTAATTCATTGCTGGAGGGGCTGGTCTTTGGTGCGCGCGCGGCGCGGGCGATGCGAGAGGAACCAGCGGTGGCGGACGTTAAGTCGCAATCAACGACGACGCAGTTTGTTGAACTGGAAGGCGTGGAGGAAGGCATTGCCGCGCTGCAGGCGGCGATGTGGAAGCATGCCGGATTGCTGCGCGATGGCGCCACACTGCCGGAAACTCGCAAGGCGATTGCGATGCTGCGGGAGTTGGTGCAGCCGGTGCCGATGGAGCAGCGGACTCGGCGGATGCATGAGGCGATGTCGATGGCCAGCGTGGCGGAGGCGATTACGGCGAGTGCGTTAGCCCGCGAAGAAAGCCGCGGCGCACATTACCGGAATGATTTTCCAAAGCATGATGATGTGAAGTTCAAGAAGCACAGCGTGCTGGAGAAGAACAAAGTTACTTTTCAGGAATAGCTCAATCAAATTGCTGCACTAAACTTCAGCAGATTTCTGCGGTAGTAACAGCGATGCGGCAATCGTAATTCCAAGCACAGACAAAATAATCGCCAGCGAGACGGACGTGGAGATGGGGAGCCAGTCCGCGAGGAGCATTTTTGCGGCGATGAAGGCGAGCAGCGCGGCGAGTCCGAAGTGCAGGTGGCGGAGACGCGAGAGTGCGCCGGCCAGCACGAAGTAGAGCGAGCGCAGTCCCATGACGGCGAAGAGGTTCGATGTGTACGCGATGAAGGGGCGGTGGGTGACGGCGAGGACGGCGGGGACCGACTCGAGCGCGAAGCGTTTGTCGCTGACCTCGACCGCGAGCAGAACATTCAGCTGCGGTGTGGCGGTGGATTGGGCGCGGTG
>CAIZGA010000292.1 GCA_903932385.1 uncultured Acidobacteriota bacterium | reverse complement strand
GTGGCAACCATTGATTACAACGCCAGCAAGCGACCGAATCCGCTGATTGTGCGGCTGGAAGCCGTATCGGCATCATTCCTGCTGCCGGCGATTCTGAAGGACCCTTCGCAGGAAACAGCGGTGATTGAGAAGGCACTGCACTCGGTGGATTTGTATTCTCTACAGACCGGACAGCAGAAGGCGTTTGATACTTCTCTGCTGCAGGCTCAGCAGCAGTTGGAAACTCTGCGGCCATTGCTTTCGAAAGTATCTTTTCATCTGACCGGCAACGCACACATTGACGCCGCGTGGCTGTGGCCGTGGACAGAAACTGTGGACGTGGTGAAGCGCACCTTCGGCACTGCGTTACAGCTGATGTACGAATATCCGAACTACACATACAGCCAGTCTGCCGCACAGTACAACGAGTGGCTCGCGGATAAGTATCCGGCCATCAACAATGAAATTAAAGAACGCGTGAAGGAAGGCCGCTGGGAAATTGTTGGCGGCATGTGGGTGGAACCGGATTTGAACATGCCCGATGGCGAGTCTCAGGTGCGCCAGTTGCTGGTGGGTAAACGCTACTTCAAGGACCAGTACGGCGTGGATGTTCGCATCGGCTGGAACCCGGATTCATTCGGATACAACTGGCAGCTGCCGCAAATCTACAAAAAGTCCGGCGTGGATTATTTTGTAACGCAGAAGATGACGTGGAACGACATGAACAAACTGCCGCTGAAACTTTTCTGGTGGCAGTCGCCGGATGGCAGCCGTGTGTTAGCTTATTTCCCGCATGATTATGTAAATGACACGCAGCCGGACCGGCTTGCATCGGACATCAACATTGCACGCCAGGAAAACCCCGGCCTGCCGGAGATGATGCACCTGTACGGCATTGGCGACCACGGCGGTGGACCTACGCGCGCCATGCTGGACACGGCACAGACATGGATGAGTAACGATGTTGTGTTTCCGCCGAGCAAATTTGGCACGGCACAAAGTTATTTCACTTCTGTAGAGACGAAGCTGGACACGGCGAATTCGCCGGTGTGGAATTATTCAACGCTGGCCGCCGGCAACGGAATTTTGCCGACGCCACCGGATGGAAAAATCAGCCTGCCGGTGTGGAATGACGAACTGTATCTGGAATATCACCGTGGCACATACACCACGCAGGCACAGCATAAGCGCAGCATGCGTGAATCTGAAGAGTGGTTGTTGAATGCGGAGAAATGGTCGTCGCTGGCGTGGTTGGCCGGAGACAAGTATCCGCAGGAACCACTGAATGAAGCTTGGAAGAAAGTTTTGTTCAACCAGTTCCACGATCTGGCTGCAGGTTCCGGCATCGGCGTCATCTACAAAGATGCGCAGAAAGATTATGCCGATGTGCATTGGACTGCGAACGATGCGCAGAGCAGTGCGCTGGCGACACTGACCAGCCATGTGAACACGATGGCTACGGCGGGAACTCCGGCAGGGGCGATTCCGCTGCTGGTGTTGAATCCGCTGGCGTGGGAACGTACTGATGTTGTGACAGCCGATGTTTCGGTGCCCGATGGTGTACAGAACATTTCTGTGCTGGATGCAGACAACAAGCCGGTGCTGGCGGAAGTGACTTCCACAGAACCACAGAAGCATCTTGTTCATCTGCTGATGCGTGCGGATGCTATTCCCTCGCTGGGCTATGCGAAGTATTCCGTGGTTCCGGAAGCAACGGCGAGCCACGCGAAATCTGCCGCGACAGACCTGACTGTGAACGGAACGACGCTCGAGAACAATTTTCTACGCGTCGTGATTGATCCGAAGACGGGCTGCATCACGAGCCTGTATCTGAAGGAGAGCCACACAGAATCGATTGCTGCGAATACGTGCGGCAACCAGTTGCAGGCCTTCCATGATTTGCCGAAGGACTGGGACGCGTGGAACATTGATGCCGACGCATTGAATCACTACACGGCGATTGATGCAGTGGACTCGATTGAGACTGTGGACCACGGCCCGTTGCGCGCGGACATTCGCATCATGCGGCACTGGCAGAAATCCACCTTTGTGCAGGACATTGTTTTGTATGCGGGCATTGCGCGAGTAGATGTGCTGAATGACTTCGACTGGCAGGAAACCCATGTTCTGCTGAAAGCGGCTTTCAAACTTGCGGCCAGCAGTGCGAATGCAACGTACGAAATTCCTTATGGACAGATTCAGCGTCCGACAACGCGGAATAATTCATGGGAAGATGGAAAGTTTGAAGTGCCGGCAATGCGTTGGGCCGATCTTGGCGACGACAAGTCGGGCTTCTCGCTCATCAATGAATCGAAGTATGGATATGATGCGGTGGGCAACATGCTGCGCCTCTCGCTGCTGCGTTCGCCGATGTCTCCGGCGCCGGATGCCGATAAGGGCCGCCAGCAGTTTTCTTACTCACTCTATCCGCACACTGCAGACTGGAAACAGGCTTTGACTGTGCGCCATGGATTCGAGTTCAACTACAAACTGCAGGCTGAACAGACCACAGCACATACCGGCACGCTGCCGGCGAAGTGGTCATTCATCCAAGTGCAACCAGCAAACCTAGTGCTGACTGCGGTGAAGAAGACCGAGGACGGCGATGGTTTGCTGCTCCGCTTCTATGACTGGGCGGGCAAAACCGGCGTGGCCGCGTTGACGGTGCCGAAGGGCGTGACTGCGGCAACACAAACCAACCTGATGGAGAAGGCCGAGGGCGCTGCATTAACAACAACGCCCGGAGTTGCGGGAGACGTGGTGCAGGTTCCCTTCACCTCCTACGGCATCACCACGGTACAGTTGAATTACGGAAACCGCGGTGCCGATTTCTTCGCCGCAACAAAATAACAACACAGGTTCGTCAGACTTGGACCGTTCTTGCTATAACAAAGCAGGAACGGTCCAATCTATTTGGAACAGAGAATGAAAGCGCTGCTGTTGTCGGAGTACAAGAAACTCGAATTGGTGGAGATGGATGTACCAACTCCACGGGCCGATGAAGTGCTCATCCGCATACATGCGTGCGGCATTTGCGGCAGCGATGTGCATGGTTACGACGGCAGCACGGGGCGAAGAATTCCGCCGATTGTGATGGGGCATGAAGCGGCGGGAGTGATTGAATCTGTCGGCAATACAGTAAATGACTTTCGAGTTGGCGATCGGGTTACATTTGACTCCACCGTATATTGCGGAAAATGTTTTTATTGCCAGCGCGGAATGATCAATCTCTGCGATGCGCGGGAGGTGATTGGTGTATCCACACCGAGCTTTCGTCGCATGGGTGCTTTTGCGGAATATGTCACAGTGCCTGCGAGGATACTGCATCGATTGCCGGAGGCGATGCCGTTTGAAGATGCCGCGATGATTGAGGCGGTTTCAGTTGCGGTGCATGCTGTATCCCTAACGCCGATACAAGCGAATGACAACGCAGTCATTGTTGGTGCAGGCATGATTGGACTGCTGACGATGCAGGCCACGTTGAATGCCGGGGCGAAAGTGGCCATCGTTGTAGATATTGATGATTCGAGATTAGCGCTGGCAAGGGAGTTGGGCGCGACACATACCATCAACTCTTCCAACATTGATGTACAGAAAAGAATTTTGGAATTGACGAATGGCCGCGGCACGGATGTATCTCTGGAGTGCGTGGGCACATCGGCGACGGTGAATGTGGCCGTAGAGTGCGTTCGCAAAGGCGGCGCGGTTACACTCGTTGGCAATGTTGCGCCGAAGATTGAATTGGGATTGCAGTCTGTGGTGACGCGACAGATTCGGCTGCAGGGGTCGTGCGCATCGAGCGGCGAATATCCGGAATGCATTGCGTTGATGGCGAGTGGAAAGATTCAAGTGACGCCGCTGATTTCTGCAGTGTCTCCGCTGGAGCAAGGTGCGGAATGGTTTGAGCGGCTGTATGCTCGCGAAACTGGGATTTTGAAAGTTGTACTTCAACCGTAGTGGCGGAGAGGCGATGAGCGACGAACTGTTTGATTTAACCGGGCGCGTTGCGCTGGTAACTGGAACCAGTCGCGGGCTGGGCCAGTACTTTGCCCGCGCCCTGGCACGCGCCGGTGCGGACATTGCACTGACCAGTCGCGACAAAGCATCACTCTCAGGATTCGCGGAGGAGATTCATTCCCTGGGAAGAAATACTTTCTCCGTTGATCTCGATGTTCGCGATTACAACAGCATTCAAAAAGCAGTGGGTGCAGTGCTGAAACATTTCGGCAAGATTGACATCCTGGTGAACAACGCGGGATGCAACATCCGCAAGCCTGCGCTGGACGTGAGTTGGGACGATTGGAACACGATACTTGATACGAATCTGCGCGGTGCATTTTTTGTGGCACAGGCCGTGGCACGCGACATGACACACCGCGGCTATGGACGCATCATCAACATTGGGTCGGTGACGAGCGTGGCAGGATATGCGGGCCTAGGGCCATATGGAGCCAGTCGCGGCGGCATACGTCAACTGACGATGAGTCTTGCGGACGATTGGGGCAATCATGGCGTGACGGTGAATTGCCTGGCGCCGGGATGGTTCCGCACGGCCCAGAACACTGCACTCTACGAAAATGAAGCGTGGGTGGAGTATCTGAGTGATCGCATACCGATGAAGCGGCCGGGGCTGCCGAATGATATGGACGGCGCAATTGTTTTTCTTGCATCGGAATCGAGCCGGTACATTACAGGACAGACGCTGTTGGTGGATGGCGGTATCTCCACCGGCGCAGTAAAAATAAAAATATAAACCGGGTGATTACTTCCCTGCTACTTTCATTCTGTCACGCAGGTCTTGTTCCTGTTCGGCGCCCCAATACTTGCAATCGAGACGAATGAATACCGATGTATATGGTATGGCCATGTTTGTTTTCAGTACGAGGACATGGAAGGTTTTGCCGGCCTCGCCAATATCGGCGATCAATTGCTCATGCAGCTTTTGTACTACCGGAAGCGGCGATAGCAGTTTGGCGATACTGTTGCGATACGCAGTGACGCCGGGCGATTCCTGCTCAGTGATGAAGGGCAGCTCCGCATCCATGAAGATAATTGGGCGCACATGAATGGAAGCGTGAATAGTGTCGAGCACGGCATGCACAACCTCTAACTGGCTGGCATTGGTTTCGATGGTCTCCACGCCGGGTGAAGTTTGCAGCGGATAGGCCGAATCGACCACAAGCACCCAGTTGCGATGACCCATCAACGGCATGGCTGCATTGAGTTTTGCTTTCCATGCCGGCGATTGGGCCGGTGGCGCGGCGAAACAACTGACTGCGAATGTGAACGGCAGCAGTGCGGAGAGAATCTTTTTGATGAGCATAGAGCCTCGTCGGGTTGATTTAGATTGGCAATAAATTTCCGTTATCATCGAATCGTAATTCTTCCGCGGACGCGGATACCTTCATGGTTGCATGGCGTTTTAAATGCGGGATGCAGCCCTCGGAAACATGCACTCGATCCAGCGACAATGTGTTGAGTATGCGAACTATGCGCAACTTGTGGATATCGGCTGGGGCGAGCGTGGCGATGGCGAGAGCGAGTGTCTCACGGTCGGAATCAAAGTGAATAGGAATTTTTGCCGGATGCAGACCGATGGCCGTCAGTGCATTCACGTAGGTGTAGCGCTTATCCAACGCGCGGACGGCACGTGTGGTGGTGAAGTCCGCGAGACCGATACCGACTCCGTTGCCGTTGGTTGCGGCGGTGAGGTCGCGCACGAAGATGCGGAAAATGCGTGGCAGCAGCGGTGTCTCCGGCTGCAGTGATGTTGAGTAGCCGGTAATATCGCGGCCGATGATGTTAGTGTCCATGCCGCTGCCACTAATTTCTTTACCGATCTGGTCGACGATTAATAGATCTATCTCATCCAGCGGTAGCCGCGGCATTAAGGCACGCGCCTCTTCTAGAAGATCATTTTCAGAGGCGATAATTTTTTCTGCGGCGACGACCTGCAGCTTCGCGGTTGCGTGATGTTGGTCTTCAAGAATAGCGATGCCGCATAACACCGGAGCTGCGGCGAGAATCACTTTTGCGTATTCACGCAGCACAGGTTCATAGCCACGATGTACGGCCTCGCCATGCGCATTCGCTGCGCCAATTTTCTTGCCGAATCCGATGACCAGCATTTTTTGCAGACCGCTGCCGAGAGTGCCGCGAAAATCCGTGTGCGGCTTGACGCGGTTGAGGATAATGATGCCATCAGCATTCATGGCGTGGCTGCTGAGCACGACGCTCTTTCTGCCGAAGGCCTTGCCGACTTCGACTACATCCATGCTGGTCTCGATGGGGACGCCCATGCTGGCGGAGGTGATGCCATATCCCTCAAGCAATTTTTCCTGGCCCACGGGAGTTGCGCCGCCATGACTGCCCATGGCCGGCAGAAGAAATGGTTTGGCGCCAGCTGCAATTAATTCTGCGATAACGGCCTGCAGGATTTCGCGAATGTTTGTGATGCCGCGGCTGCCGACACCGACAGCGATACGCATTCCCGGCCTGATGCGCGTATGAATCTTTTCGGACTGGAACTGTCGTGCAATCTCCGCAGAAAAGTTTAACGATTGGGAGCGCGGATAATTTTGTTCCACCGAATGCATGCGCGGAAATTGCATTTCATTACTCAATCGACATCTGCCTCCTGTCCTGATGTTTTCAATTCGTAAATCACTTCGGCAAAACATCCGTTCCGGTGAGAGTGAAACTCTTCACGACAGCAGTAGTTGCTGCATCCTGTGGTTGCGTTCCCGCGATAACCAGTTGATAGATTCCTGCGCGAACGGCCCGCTGCCCATCTGCATCGACAGTGCTGAGATTCCGCGAGGACAAATCAAAATGGAGAACGCGGCTGGAGTGCGGCGCGAGATGTATGCGTTGGAAGCCTTGCAAGGTGCGAAGCGGTGCGCCTGTAGATTGTGGAGGAACGATGTAGAGTTCAGCAACTTCGTCGCCTGCGCGTGTGGAAATATTGGTGACGGTGACAGACGCTGCGAGGATTTGGCCTGCTGTTAGCGAGTCCGCCGACAATTTGAGCGATGAGTATTTGAAGGTCGAGTAACTAAGACCATACCCGAACGAGTACAGCGGCTTGCCGGAAAAATAGCGATAGGTGCGGCCCTGCATGTTGTAGTCGTTGAAGTCGGGCAACTGGCTGGTTGAGGCGTAGAAGGTCACCGGCAGGCGGCCGGATGGATTTGTGGCACCAGTAAGAACGTCGGCGATGGCTTCCCCGCCAGCTTCGCCCAGATACCACGCCTCGATGACTGCAGCTGCGTGTTGCTGCGCCCAGTTGAGGGCGACGGCGCTGCCGCTCATCAACACAACGATGACGGGCTTACCGGTAGCGGCCACAGCATCCAGCAATTGCTGTTGCGTTTGCGGCAGAGCGATGTCCGTTCGATCGCCGCCGCTGAATCCGTCGACGTGGATGGGCATCTCTTCGCCTTCGAGTGTGGGTGAGAGACCGACGAATGCGATGATGACGTCGGATTTCTGCGCGGCCTGCACTGCTTGTTGGCGGAGCGCGTCTGCCGGAGGAATCCACTGCAGGATAATTCCGGCGGAATCGAATTTATTGACGTGGCGATATTCCAAACGAATGGTGTGCTCGGCGGTGTCGTCGAATGTGTAGTCGAAACCAGAGGGACCGCGTGGCGAGGTACGACCGTTGAGGATGACGGAGTTGGTGGCGACTGGCGTGACTTCTTTGCCGTCAATCCAAACAGCGTAACGTTCGTGTTCTGTGCATGGCGAGCAGCGATTGAGTTGAACGGGAAAATGATAGCTGCCTGGCGCGGGAACGGAGATGGTTCCTGTCCAGCGCACACTGAAGTTGGTGATGGAAAGATGTGGCGCGGGGCTGGCGGAGTTCCAGTCGAAGTCAATTTGTTTATCGGTGCGTATGAGCGCGGGCGTGCCGGACAAATCATTTGATGGAAAATATTCGGCGTGCAGGCCTTCTGTGCTGGCGCCCTTGCCGACATGCAATGCCGTACGTGGAATTACGATCGGAAGACCGTCAACGTAGGCGGAACCCTGGCTGTAATGAACGACGGCTTTGCCATGCAGCGCGGCCTCAATACCGTCTAGTGGAAGCACCGGGTGCGAGGGGATGGCGTTGTAGTTCCCTTCGATGGCCGCGAGCGATGCTGCATTTGGGCCGATGACGGCGATGCGAGCGCCGCCCAGTTCGCGGGCATCACTGTGCGCGGCGAAGAATGCGTTGAAGAAGGCCTCCACCCCGTTGGGACTTGTGAAAACGAGCCAGTCATACGCGCGCACGCCCAGCATTGCCTCGATGATCGCTGCCTTGTCTTTCGGGGGCTCGATTCGGATTGTCGGTATCTCGTAGGCGTCGGCACCAAGTTCCCGGAGGGAAGCCACCAGTCCGCCCGACTGCTGCCGTGTGCGGGTCACGGCGATCCGGCGACCGAACAGTGGCCGTGACTCGTACCAATTCAGCGTTTCGCGCAGGCTCACGACATCCCCGAAAACCGCGACTGCCGGGGCCTTGAATTGCTGCTCCAGGGCCAACGCGGCAATGGTTCCCAGCGTCCCGACAAGCGTCTGGTGCCTACCCGTCGTCGCCCAGCGCACAAG
>CAIZGA010000291.1 GCA_903932385.1 uncultured Acidobacteriota bacterium | reverse complement strand
GCAGCGACTTTGACGGCGGCCCGCCCCTCGCACGTGGCATGCGCGATGTTCGCGACCTGCCCATGATTACCGATGCCATGCTGCGCCGCGGTTACTCTGAAGAACGTATCGACAAATTCTGGGGCGGCAACCTGCTTCGTGTCTTTGGTCAAATCACCAGCAACCACGCCTGAAGTATTCTTCTGCGTGTGACCGCGCTCACATACAAGCGTCTCCGGCTTTGTATATCAATGGTGGCCGTAAGCGCACCGCGTGCATCTTTGCGCGCTGCGCGGATGTTCATCTCGCATACAGGGCCAGGGACACAATCATGCACGACTTTCCCGACGCAACTTCGCAACTCTTAGCTCGGATTGAAGCGCTCGAACATCGCGTAAAGGTTCTCGAAGCTGCCGCCGATGTTCCCATTGCGGCCAATGTTGTCCCCATTCATCCTCGTCAGGATAAGCCTGTCCATCCACCGGCAAGCGTTCCCGATTCCAGTGCAATTGCCAGCGGCATCTTCCCCATGCTCGGCAAAGCCACCCTCGGCATCGCCGGCGCGTACCTGCTGCGTGCCATTGCAGAAGCCGGTTATCTCCCCGCACTCGCAATCGACGTTCTCGCCATCGCCTACGCCGCTATGTGGCTGGTCTTCGCATCGCGCGTAAAGACCGAGGCATGGTTTGCCGGCATCATTTACTCCAGCACCTCCGGCCTCATCCTCGCGCCCATGCTTTGGGAGATGACGCTGCGCTTCCAATATCTTTCTCCCGAAGCCGCAGCAGTTGTTCTCGGTTGTTATGCCATCGCGGCAACCGTTCTTGCATGGCAACGGAAATTGATTGCCGTCTACTGGGCCGCAACCTTCACTGCCGTCAGCGCATCACTGGCCCTGATGCTCGCCACGCACAATCTCGTCCCATTCATCCTCGCGTTGCTCGCCATCGCCATCGCCAGTGAGTTTGCCGTCCTGCGCGGCAGCAAGTTACACGCGCGTTTTCTCATCGCGGCCGCCGTAGACCTCGCCATCTGGGCAATGGCCTATCTCTACTCTGCGCCCGCCTCTCTACCATCCGACTACCACTCGGTAGCCACGCCAGTGTTGCTTGCCATCGCCACCGGCCTGTTCCTGCTCTATGTTGTCAGCATCCTCTATCGCAACATTATTCAGCAGACCAACATCACCTTATTTGAAATTTTTCAGTTGATGGCTGCATTTCTTCTCACCGCCTATGCCTGGCTCATGCCATTCGGCCACAGCCTCATCCCGCTCGGCGCAACTTGTCTCGTCGCCGGTATTGTTGTTTATGGAATCGTTTTCCTCCGCTTTGAAGATTATTCACTCAGCATCAACTACCACGTCTATGGCGCGTGGGCATTGGCGTTGTTGCTGATTGGCACCATCCTCACGCTGCCGCATTTACTACTTTCGATTGCATTGGGCGCGGCCGCTATTGTTGCCACCATCGCCGGCATCCGGCGCGACTGCCTCACTCTGAAATATCACGGCATGGTGTATCTGGTTGCTGTAGCCGCCGTCTCCGGCCTGATGGAATACATCAGCAACGCACTCGCTGGCACACTACCGCCGTCCGTGCCAGTCACGGTCTGTATCGGCATGGTCGCAGCCATCGCGTGTTATCTCTGCGGTTGGAAAAACATCGAGCTATCGCGCCGCGCCCGCATCCCGCAGATTGTCTCCGCCGTCTTCAGCGCATGTATTACCGCATCGCTGCTCATTGCATTGCTGGCCTTCGCAGCATCCATACTGCACGTCGCCGGCCCGCATCAACTCGCCTTCATCCGCACCTTGGTTAGCTGTTCGCTGGCGCTGGCATTGGCTTATCTCGGCTCTCATCTCCGCCACATAGAGCTCGTCTGGATTGCCTACGGCGCTCTCATCTTCATCGCCGCCAAGCTATTCTTTGAAGACCTTCGCCTCGGCCATCTCGCTTTCATCGCCGCTTCGCTCGTCTTCTACGCAGCTGCCTTGATATTCATTCCACGCCTCGCGCGACCCATTGCATCCGGCCCGGCAGGCAGCCAGAAAATTTCACTCGGATAAATATTTCTCACTCCTGCTGAAATCATCTGGACGCTTCACCGCGCCAGCTTCTATAGTTATGCCGTGCACTCGCGTTC
>CAIZGA010000290.1 GCA_903932385.1 uncultured Acidobacteriota bacterium | reverse complement strand
TGCGCAGACCGGACCTTGTTCTGAGCCGAACCAGGGACGGTGCAGTCTCTCGGTATGCCGTCCCCGATGAAATGCTCAAGGGGGCATTCGTTCGATTGCGAGATCGGCTGACCGCCTGTAGCTCTTCAGACCTAATGATCCAAGTGTCTCCAGAGTATGGATCACATTTCTTAGCTATGTATACTGAACCAGATGTGAAGCACTTGACTGGTGATCGAGTAAAAGTCTTGATGCTCAGTCTTCCTTTCCTGCTGCGGGATCTAATCAAGCCAGAGGTAAGAAGCGCCCTCCAAAAGATATCGTATCCGATATCGTATGTGATATCGTATGCTATATCGTATATGATATCAACAGAGGCGATGTTTGGAGCGTATGCACTCTGACCTGGCTGTGTTATGGTTGCAGGTGGACCATGTAAATGCCCTTATTCGTGCTGCGAAGGCTGGAGACTGTTTGTTTGGGGTGGAAGAGATCAAGGATCCCAGTGACAAGCTCATTGAGGTACACTTGGCTGTACTTCGATATAACATGCAGTCCAGGCGCTTTGGGCTCACAGCGCCAGGCCTGGTAAAGCTACGCGATTTGGCCATTGAGCTTTTGGAGGTTGTCAAGACCAATATGCCCATGAAAAGCGGGGAAAAAAACGCTTGGAAGTTTGAAAAAGCACACAGCCTTCTGCATAAGGTGAGATATCGCATGCGATATCGTATGTATTGTATTTAAGGATAATGCGATATCGTATGCGATATCAGGTGCGAGAGATCCTCTTGTTTGGCTGGACCGAAAACTTCAACACCCAAGCGCCAGAGCATTGCCATATTGATTTTGTCAAGTCAGTGGCTTGTTGTACGAACAACAAGGACGTGTTTCTAACAGTCCTCCGCTATCATGTGCGCGATGCAATGATCCAGTATCTGAGGACGCTCAATGAAGACTTGTTAGAGCTGGGTGAGCCAGAGGAGAGGCAAGAAGGGCGAGAAGCAAGACACGCGGCTTACATTTCGGATCGCAATGATTCCATCTCATGTGATCTGGGCATTCGCTACCCAACGTTCCAGTCTATCATGTCTGGGAATAGGAATCACCTGAGCCTGCATGTACGATATCGCATGCGATATCGTATGCGATAAATGTCCTGGGTCTGACAGTGTCGTCTCTGTGGGGCTGGCAGGCGCGCGGTGCACGGGCAGGTGGCAAGGAGGTGCTGGACATCCACCTTCTGAAGCCAGCCCGGTTTCTGGCAGAGGGTCAGCTGGTTGATCGGGACGCTATGCTGCACAATGAGGACCAGGCCCCCTCGGTGGAGTGGGTCGAGTACCCGTATCGGACGGCGCACCCCATTATTCGGTGGCTTCCTTCGAAGCTGGCCGAATGGATAGCGGAGAACAAGGGGGTGGATCTCGGAATCGCCCCAAAGCAAGGTCAGAAATGGAGTGTCAAGGAGCTGAACGACATCCTCCTCAACAACTTGGTGGAGTGCAAAAGCCCGAACAAGGGCGAAGGGACGGGCCACCTTCGAACCTTCGGCGCCGTGCAATGGGAGAACGACCTATTCAATGGGCGCCCCAAAGCACGCTGCTACCCTTTCGACCTGGATGGGCACCGCTTCCGCCACAGAAACCCGCAGGTATGCCCGGGCACTGCGATATCGTATGTGATATCATATACGATATCGTATGCGATATGCCGGCTGACACCAGAAATGGTGGCAGGACTGCTTCGCTGTGGTCGCGCCCTTTCCCAACAACCCGCACCCAATGTCACAGTTTGACGTCCAGCGAGACTTTGACATCAAGGGTGACGGGATCGTCTGGTATGCCAGGCCGCAGCTCTTCTTCTCCTGCACGGTGTGCCCCGCGGGTGCACAGGACGAGCCCCGTCAGCACACGAAGCTGGACCTGGTCTTCTTCACTACGTTTGAGCCCATCACGCTGACGCCGGACAGCATCATGCAAAGCAACGGGGTGCCTATGGTCTACGAGGCTGCACGCAACCAGATCCCCAGCCTCTACGTGGCCCCGGTCGAGAACATGCTGGGACGGGTGCCGCTGATCCCGTGCTTTCTGGAGGGGCAGGCGGTCAACACGATCCCCCATTCCTACCGCGGCCATTGTGATCTGAGCGGCGCCACGGCGGACTCGCGGCCAGGCGCAGGCAACGGCGCCACACTGTGGGAGGTACACATCTGGATGTGGCGGTACGGGCGCTCCCTCCCGCGGACCACAACGATCGAGGAGGCCACGGCGCGGCGGGCGGCGCGGTTGCAAGATTCGCGCAAGCGGGCCGCCGCAACAAAAAAGCGCCGCAGGGAGGAGGCGGAGCAACGACGCAGCGCAGATTCACTGCGTGATGGAGGCGCCGCCGTCGCCGCCGACGCGGGCCGCGGCTCTGGTTCGGAGTCAGAGGATTGAGCCACGCGCCGACGGCTGGCCGAGAAGGCGGCCGCAAACGGTGCTGTGGTGGCGTAGATACATATCGTGATGCGCGCACGAAAAGTGGAATTGAATTTTCATTCAATTTGCAAATTCAAAGGCGCAGCGGCACCGAAACGGCAATATTGTTTGTAGCCATAATTTTCTGGGCACGGCGAAGACGCGAACAATCCCGAGCGGCTGTGGCAGGGAGGACCGTGTCTTGAGTTGGCTTTTTGTTTCGGTCCACCGCAACGTTGAAGGCAGGTGGCGTCGAAAACTCTGACCGGGGATACGCAGGGTACTCTGTGACAGCCGGAGGAGCCACTGATGCATCGAGCATTTTGATAGGGGCGCTATAATCAGCATAGCTGTAAATTCCATCGTGGTCCTTGAATCCAAATTCTTCCTGTATTCCGAGCTTTTCCAAGGCCACTTGGCGCGCCATTGAGCCCTCCGCGTCCCGCTTCTTGTCTTTCTCGATCAAGAAATTTACGTTTCGCTGACGGCTTTTTGTCTCCAACTGACTTTTGCTTTTCTTCTGTTTCGGCATCAGTGTCGCCGATATGGATTTGACCAGTATCTGTACATGTGTACAATTAAAATTACTGCAACACGTGGCACGATAGCCATTCGCTTGCGCGCGCCAACGCCGAGGATATTTATATGGAGCTATTTACTTCTGCGCATTCGAGACAAAGTGAGCTGCCACGCATGCCCCTTCATGCGTGTGTCTTCCATTCCTTGTGTCGGCGTCCATCTGCGAGGTCGCGGATAGTGCCCCAGCGTCCATCTGCGAGGTCGCGGATAGTGCTGGCCAAGCGTCCATCTGCGAGGTCGCGGATAGTGCTGCCCCAAGCGTCCATCTGCGAGGTCGCGGATAGTGCTTGTGGTCTGACACACTGTGATTGCCAAATCCATGCGGCTCTGATTGTTGGTTCGCTGCTGATAATTTTCTTTGCATGCAGGCGACTTCCATCGCTTGGCCAACAAATGAGCCAAGAAGAAATGAGCCAACTTGAAGAAGAAAAGGTGGAGATATCGATCGACGGCGCAATTTTGACGACCGAGGCAGAGCTGAGGGCGTGGTATGTAGAAACCAATCCCTTGCTTCGCAGCCTTGGCCTCTCTTGCCCTGCGACGCTCTACCGGGAAATGCAGAGGGATCTTCGCGACTTTGACGCTACTGTGGCCATCATTCCAGTCTCCGAAGACATGGACGAGACCCTGGCAAAACGCATGCTGGACGAGTTTATGGCCGTTGGCAATTCGAAACCGAACCAATACACATTCCGTTTTCGTCAAATGTGTCCCAATGGCCACATTTATGTGCTCACTTCAACCTCTGACCGTCATGCAAGCTAGTGCGGACTCGCTCCCTTTATTCAATAAACTCGTTTGCTTGATGTTACGTAGGCTTAGGTTTAGTTCATAGCCTCACATTTTATTTTTTCATAATGCGCTCAGAGCGGCGCACAGGTGCCTCCATGCGCAAGAACTTTTCTGCCTTCCTTGCGTACTTGCGTTTCGCTTTGAC
>CAIZGA010000289.1 GCA_903932385.1 uncultured Acidobacteriota bacterium | reverse complement strand
CGCTTGCCGAGTGCATGGTTGCCTTCAAACGCAATGCGTCCGACTTTGACTGTGGGGCCTTCTTTGACGATGAAGTTGACGCTGACGCCGGCGGGCGGAATGTCTTTGACTTCAGTGCGGATGCTGGCGAACTGGTGGCCGTGTTCGGCAAGCAGTTCCTTCACCACGTCCACGGCGCGGATAGCGCGGGTGGGGTCATACTGGCTTTCCACCGAGAGGCCAACCTTGGCCTTCTTGAAGGCGTCCAGTACGTCAGACTGCGAAACGGCGTTGAGTCCCTTGTAATTAATTTCGCGAATGGTTGGTTTTTCGCGAACCAGAACAATCAGTTGGATACAGGAAGGCGTGTCCTGACGCTCAATGCGGACATCCTCAAAATAGCCGGTGTTCCAAAGAGAGTTGAAATCGCGCTCAACCACCTGCGGGTCATAGAGATCTCCCTGGTGGGAGAACAGACGCGCAAGGACGGTTTCTTTAGGAATGTGGCGGTTGCCGATGACCTGCGGCTGGCACAGCACTTGCTGCTGAGAATGCGCCAATGGAGAAAGCAGTGACAATGCCGCCACAAGAATGGCAGCAGGACGCATCAGCTGCATTTGCAGGCTGTTGCGGCTCGAACGGTCCGACGAATTCGGATACCCAATGGCCTCTGAGCTAACGCTCGCTCGGTTGACGGAAAAAATATGCACACCCCACCGCTAAAAAATCAGGTCCTGCGTAGGAAAGATGATTATATGGGATTGAAGCCGGAGTTCCCAACCCCCGGCAGCACCACAAACCCAAGACAATATTGAAGACCCACAGCAATGCAACAGGGTTGTCCCGGCTGGCCATCTTTCCTATCGCCAGAAGAACTTCCCAAGGGCCTTTTTTCTTATCGTACCGCAATGCAGAGGTTTGCATACGGTGCAAGGGTGCGGGAATGTGTGCCATTGACCCGAGAAGGTCAATAGAGGGTCAATAATCGATGCGGGCGTTGCTTTCGCGCCAGCGGTCAAAGCAGGCGATAAAGTTCTGCGGGGTGAGGCGAATCATGGGAATGCTGCGGTTTTCGAGCGGAAGTTCGAATTCGCGGTAGATGAAGGAATCATCGAAACCGGCATCGGCGGCTTCGCGCTGCGAATTGGCATAAAAAATGCGGTCCAGTCTTGCCCAGTAAATTGCGCCGAGGCACATGGGGCAAGGTTCGCAACTGGTGTAGAGGGTGCAGCCGGTGAGCTGGAAGCTGTTCAACGCGGAGCAGCCGTTGCGAATCGCCATGACTTCAGCGTGCGCCGTGGGGTCAATGGTTGCGGTGACGCGATTGACCCCGGTGGCGACCACTTTGCCATCGCGAACGACGACGGCACCGAAAGGGCCGCCGAGTCCGCTGGTTACATTTTCTGTTGCCAGGTCCAGCGCGAGCTGCATGAAGTGCAGATCTTCGTCAGATGCAACAGGGGGAGTGGGATTCTTTTCCGGCATGGACATCTCTCGTTCTTTATTCTCCGCCGCCACCGCGTCGCGGGGAAGGAGTAATGATGGGAAGCCGCGGTACGTTAGGGTCCAGATTTTTTTGTATCACTTTTAGCAGCGAGTGTGGGCTGGCGGGATCGTCCTGACTCAATTCCCAGATCATGGCACCGCCGTATTGTGCGCTGAGCTGGGTGAGTTTGGCGATGTGGGTTTCACCCTGATAGTTCATCACCGCGCCATCGCGCAAAGTGCCGCCGCCAACCGTGTCCACCTTCCACGCATTGGGATAGGCGGCGAGGATGGCGGTGTAGTTGTGGAAGCCGATGCCGAGTGTGAGTTTTTCTTTGGCCACGTGTTTGTTGTTCGCCCACCAGGCCATGTCGGTCGCGCTGCGTGCGTAGTCGCCGTAGATCATTACGTTGACGATGTCGAAATCGTTCAGGACTTTATCTTCAACGCCGGCCTGAATGTATTGCGCCACGGCAGCGGTGATGAGTTTGTGTTCGGGACGCAGGCGTGCGACCAGCGCCTCAACAAACTGCGTGTAGGGAACGCCCATCTGCGTGGGCTGTTCGATGTCCACGTCGACGCCATCCAGGTTGTAGCGCAGCACGTAAGCATTGACGGCATCGGCAATCTGATTGGAAAGGCCGGCATTGTAGAACTGCATGTAGCGCTTGTCGCCGCCATCTCCGCCGAGCGAGGCGAGGACCTTGGTGCCGTGCGCGTGCGCCATGCTGATGATGGTGGTGAGGGCTTCATCGGTAAAGGTGGCACTGCCGTGCAGCGACATATCGCTCTTCTCGGTGCAGACGCCGTCACAGAGTGGCGGGTTGATGAAGGCTAGATCAAGATGCGTCATCTTGGTGAAGTCGAGGGTCTTGGCGGCGGCCATCCAGTCAACCGGGCGGTAGACGCCGAGATAGCCGACGAGATATGGATGCGGGTTCGGCGGGCCGTTGGGGACATCACAGGCACAGGCGGGGTTGATACGGCTGGGCTGCTGCTGCGCGGGTGCGGTGGCTGCGGCGGCAAGAATGAAAACAGTAATTGCGAACAGAGTGCGTAGCTTCATCGGTACACCTCTCGGAAATTGTTCCTTCGGGAATGCGAAGAATGATGGAAGGCCTGCAACAGCTACAACCGACAAATGATGATTGGGACTCGATGGAAAACTGGGCGCGTCGGGCGACCGTACATGGGAAAGCTCAGCTGTCTGCCTTTGGCCGAGCCAGTATAACCTATGCTAATCGTATGCAATTGCAGCTTGAAAGAGGGATAGATCGTGGCTGAGTCCGTATTCCAATCGCGGCGTGTGGTGACTCCCGAGGGAGTTCGGGCGGCGGCTGTGTTTGTGGATGCGGGGCGCATTACGCGTGTGGCGGAATACAACGCCGAACGCGGCGGCGCGGAGCTGCATGATTTTAGCGATGACGTTCTGCTGCCGGGGCTGGTGGATACGCACGTACACATCAACGAGCCCGGGCGGACGGAGTGGGAAGGATTTGCAACCGGAACGCGGGCGGCGGCGGCAGGCGGCATCACGACGATTGTGGACATGCCGCTGAATTGCCTGCCGGAGACGACGACGGTGGCGGCGCTGGAAGCCAAGCGTGCAGCTGCTGCGGGCAAGACGCATGTGGATTGGGCGGCGTGGGGCGGCGCGGTGGCCGACAACCAGGAGCATTTGGAAGCGCTGGCCGCTGCTGGTGTGCCGGGATACAAATGCTTTCTGGTGTATCCGGGGATTGAAGGCTTCACCATGATCAACCAGCAGCAGTTGAGGGCCGCGATGCCGCATATTGCGAAGACCGGGCTGCCGCTGCTGGTGCATGCGGAGTTGAGCGGGCCGCTGGATTCTGCGGCAGAAAAATTACAGCAAGCCGATTGGCGAAAGTATGCGACGTATCTTGCCTCGCGCCCCGATGAGGCGGAGTTGCAGGCGATAGCGTTGATGAT
>CAIZGA010000288.1 GCA_903932385.1 uncultured Acidobacteriota bacterium | reverse complement strand
CGCACGCTGTAGAAGACCTGGTTGCCCGCCTTGCGGTTCGTCACAATCTGTTTCGCGCGCAGCACCGCCAGATGTTGCGAGACATTTGCCTGCTCCATCCCCAGCGCCGCCCTCAGCGCACCCGCCGAGAGCTCGCCATCATGCAGCAGTTCCAGAATCGCGATGCGCGTCGGATGCGCCATCGCCTGAAAAATGTCCGCTTTGAATTGCCGTAATTGCTCTTGCATATATCTATATTAGCATATTCGAATATATAGGCCATGCAGATCACGAAAACGATAACTTCCCCGCTCTGGCATGCTCAAAATCATCGTTTTTGGTAAAAATACAGGCATATTTAATGTTATTTCTAAAATATTTTACATATTCTCTAAATCATTTATTGTTATCCGTTTTAGTATTTATATTATATCTAATATAAACAATATTATCTGTAGCATTTTTTGCACAGAAAAAGGTGCTTTTGGGCACCTTTTTCATCCAAAACGATCTGTTTTTACTTCAGGATTTCCACGCCCCGCCAGAAAGCCACATAGTGCTTCACCTTCCGCGCCGCCGGCTTCGGGTCCGGGTAATACCAGGCCGCATCGGGATTCTCCTGCCCGTCCACCAGCAGCGTGTAGAATCGCGCCTGCCCTTTCAAGGGATGCAGAGAGACCGTCGAACTCGCCTTAAAGTACTCTTTTTGCAGGCTGTTATCCGGAAAATAGACGTCATTCTCCACCGTCAGCGTCTGCTCACTTTCTGCAACAATTCGTCCATTCCATACAGCTTTGGCCATTACGCTTCCCAGCCTCCAGCTCTCTTTAAATATTTTGCTGCAGCAAAAATCTCAGTCAAATGCGCTAAGAAACACGCACAATCTCTCATTATAAAGGATTTTTTGCTTTGCCGGTAGCCCGGAAATTCACGCCAGAATGGGCATGCTCATCTCAAATTTCTTGTTCCGAAATAAATCCACACAAATTCGCACCACATCAGCATCCAACTTCGTCCCTGCCATGCTCTCCACTTCCTGCAATGTCACATCGAGCGAAATCGCCGCGCGGTACGGCCTCGCTGTGGACATAGCCTCAACAATATCCGCCACAGCCAGCACGCGCGACTCCGGCAAAATCAGATCCGCCTTGATGCCCAGCGGATATCCTGTTCCGTCGAGCTTCTCATGGTGCTGCCGCACGATGTCCGCCACGGGCCAGACGAAGGGGATCTTTTTCAAAATCTGATAACCCGCTTCAGAGTGGCTCTGGATCAACGACAGCTCTGCCGGACTCAACCGCGTCGGCTTGGTGAGCAGTTCTGCAGGCACAGAAATTTTTCCAATGTCGTGCACCAGCGATGCCAGCTTCAGTCCGAGAATTTTATCTTCGCTCCAACCCATCTCATTCGCAATGGCAACGGCCAGTTCAGTAACACGGTTCTCGTGGCCGGCGGTGTAGGGATCGCGCATCTCCATGGTGGTGGTCATTGCAGAGACAGTGGCCACCAAAGATTCTGCGATGCTCTGCTTCGCAGCAACCAACTGCTCGCGCTCAAGCTGCAGCAGACGGTCCTGCTCCACGGAACGCAGGCCGTGGCCCAACTCAACAGCAAGGTGTTTGAAAACTTCAATAGTGCTATTTTGAAATGCATTCGCATAGGCGGAGTAAACCACCAGAGCACCGCGCCGATCTCCAATGCCGAAAAATGGAACCGCGATGGCGGAGCGCACGTTATATTGCAGTGCGCGTTCTCGCCAGGGTTCATAGCCGGTGAAGGTCTCAACATCATTCATCAACTGCAATTCGCCAGTGCGTAGCGATGTACCGCCGGGGCCGCGACCGAAAGCGTCCTCCTCATTCCAGGTTGCATGAGTTGTTTGAAGAAACGCTTTGGCACTGCCGGAAAATGCGGCATAGCTGATGCTCTTGTGCGCATCGTCTTCTGCAAAGCAAACCAGCGCGAGCACGTATGCCGACTCGTGCGTGATGGCATCGCAGATGGAATGCAGCAGTGACTGCGAATCGGTGGCCTGTACCAGCGCAGAGGCTGCACCCGCGTACGCAGTGAGCGCCCAGTTTTGCACGGCGATGTGTTCGCGCGAGGATGCCAGCTCCGTGATATCGCTGACGATGGCAATGGAAGCGCGGCGGCCGTTGGGCAGTGTGGCCATGGAGCCGGAGATGTTGACCGGCAACAGAGACCCGTCTTTGCGCAGCAGATGAAAATCATTGAAGCTGGAATCTTTTTGCGCAGCCGTCTCGAAGGCTTGCATCAGGCGTTCGCGTTCGCTCTCCGAATAGAGCTGCGTGTAATGCATGCCGATGAATTCATCCAGCGAGTATCCACTGAGACGCGCGCAGGCTGGATTGGCGGCAACAATCAGACCGGTCTCATAGTCCGTGGCTGCAATTGCATCGCGGGCATTACACCACGCAAGTTCGTACAGACTTGGTGAATGTGGTTCCGACTTCTCTTTGGTCAAGTTGTTGCCAACTCTTCCTGAGTACAGATGAGACGAGCGCCTTACTGCTCAGATGGCCCCTATAGATGCGATACAAAAACTTTGCAGAATCGCTATCACGGAGACTCTGATGAACTCTCAAGTGTCTCGGTTCGCGTAACACAACAAATGCGCACAAACGTGATAGTGCGAACGGAATGAATCTCAACATGGCCCGTTTCTATCGCGTGTTGGCGAAAGAAATATGTTGCATGGGACGCACCTCATGTGGGAATACCGTGCATCGTACTGACACACTTGTACACCCAATTTCAGTTGTTGTATGCAAAATATTTTAGCAGCGCATCAGGAGGCGGCAACAGGCTCCGGTGTGGCGACCGGTTCCGCAATCTTCTTTTTGTAGCCGCACTCCGGCGGAACGTTTGTCTCTTCCGGCGCGCCTTTTTTCTTGCGGCGCTTGGGGAGGAACTCGCGATTGTTGGGACAAACCAAAAATGTTCCGTCGGCGTTGGTGTATTCCAGCAGGTACGCGTTGTCGCACTTGGGGCAGACCTGATCAATCAGCTTCTGGTTGGAAGTGAAGTTGCACTTGGGATAATTGGTGCAGCCGTAGAAAACATTTCCCGTGCGCGCCTTGCGTTCGGCAATGTCTCCGCCGTCAATGGGACACTTCACATCCAGCAGGGTCTGCTTGATGTATTTGCATTTCGGATAACCGCTGCAGCTGACGAATTCGCCGTACTGGCTGTTGCGCAGCAACAACTGCTTGCCGCACTTGGGACAATTTTCATCCAGCGGGACCGGCGGCTTCTGCTGCTGCTTCTGCGATAGCTTGCGAATGGTTTTGCACGGCGGATCTTCGTTGTAACCGGGACAGGCCATGAACTGGCCGAAGGGGCCGTTGCGCAACACCATCACGCGTCCGCAATTTTCGCAGAACTCCTCTTCCTGCTCTGCGTCCTGCGCCTCGGGCGTGTTCAGGTTCGGCTTGGACTCGAAATTTTCCTTGGTGAAATCACAGCTGAAAGGCGCAATGATAACTTTGCGGCCCGGGCCGGCGGCTTCTTCCACAGCGGCGGGAATTTCTTTTGCATCATTAACTTCTTTGGTGAACTCCGTCATGTCGCCGTTCATCGCTTTGACGAACATGGGGAACGGGAAGGCCTTGGTGACCTTCTTCAAAATTTTCTTCGGGTCCTTCTTCCACGGGCCGGCGGGAATGGTAATGGGCTTGGCCTTGGTGAAGTTGGAGCACGAGAAGAAGCTGCCGAACTTGCCCCACTTGATGACAAGAGGCGCGCCGCACTTGGGACACTTCTCGTCCGTCGCAAGCTCCATGCGCTTGACGTCTTCCATTTTGACGCTGGCCTGGGCGAGCTCTTCTTCAAAGTGGTCGTAGAAACCGTTCAGCAAATCGGTCCATTTCTCTTTGCCTTCTTCGATATCATCGAGCTCTTCTTCAAGCTTGGCGGTGTACTTCGTATCGAAGATATAGGGGAAATTTTTCACCAGCAGATTGGCGACGACGACGCCGATTTCTGTGGGATAAAAACGTCCCGCGCCTTTGGGCGGAATCTTCTGCACGTATTCGCGGTCCTGAATGGTATTGATGATGGACGCATACGTAGACGGGCGACCGATGCCGCGCTCTTCGAGTTCCTTCACCAGCGACGCTTCGTTGTAACGCGGCGGCGGTTCAGTAAATTTCTGTTCCGGCTTCAGACCGTTGAGTTTGAGCGCCTGGCCTTCTGCGAGTTCCGGCAGACGATTTGCGAGCGACTCATCATCTTCATCGCGCGTGTCTTTCGCCTCTTCATAGACGGCGAGGAAGCCGTCGAACTTGGGCACGGAACCGGTGACGCGATAGTCATAGCTGCGGTCGGCCTTGGCGGAAATTTCCACCGTGGTCTGATCGAAAACTGCGGGCACCATCTGCGACGCGACGAAGCGCTGCCAGATGAGTTTGTAGAGCTTGTACTGCTCCTCGCTGAGATAGCGGCGGATTTTATCCGGATGCAGTTCAACGTTGGAGGGACGAATGGCTTCGTGCGCGTCCTGCGCGTTGACTGCGTCTTTCTTGCCCTTGAAGGTGTTGGGCGAGTCGGGCATGTACTTCACGCCGTGCGCCATCTCAATGTAGCCGCGCACCTGCGCGATGGCATCGGGGGAAACACGGGTGGAATCAGTACGCATGTAGGTGATGAGGCCGACGGTCCCGTCTTCGCCGAGCTCGACGCCTTCATACAAACGCTGCGCCACACCCATGCTGCGCTTGACGTTGAAGCCGAGTTTGCGCGAGGCATCCTGCTGCAGTTTGCTGGTGGTGAATGGCGCGGCGGGAAATTGCCGGCGCTCTTTCTTTTCCACCGAGCGAACCGACCAGGCGGCTTTCTTCAACTGCTCGACGATGGGATCGACTTCTTTGGCGCTGGGCAGCGAGGGCGCGTTGACGGTTTCCACCGTGGCGCGTTTGCCGTCGATGCCGATGAAGCGCGCGGTGAATTCAGTTCCCTGCGGCGCGGGCATCAGGTTCGCGTCGAGGGTCCAGTACTCCACCGGGTTGAATTCTTTGATTTCTTTTTCTCGTTCGACGATGAGGCGCACGGCGACGGTCTGTACGCGGCCGGCGGAAAGTCCGCGGCGAACTTTATCCCACAGCAACGGAGAGATTTGATAGCCGACGATACGGTCGAGCACGCGGCGGGTCTGCTGCGCGTCGACGAGGTGCTCGTCAATTTCGCGGGCATGTTCAAAGGCCGCTTTGACGGCCTTCTGCGTAATCTCATTAAAGGTTACGCGCTGCAGTTTGGTTCCCTTACTGATGGAGGGACGCAACTGAATAGCAAGATGGGCGGCGATGGCCTCGCCTTCGCGGTCAGGATCGGGTGCGAGATAGACTGCATCCGCTTTGGAGGCGAGCTTCTTCAATCGGTCGACGACTTTTTCCTTGCCCGGAGAAACGATGAGCGTGGGCACAAATGTGCGCTTCTTCAGCTCCACGCCAATGTCGTTCTTGGGCAGGTCCATGATGTGGCCGATGGAGGCCTCCACCTGGAAATCTTTACCGAGATATTTATTGATTGTCTTGGCCTTTGCGGGGGACTCGACAATCACTAATGATTTGCTCATTGCCTCTTCACTTGCCGCGGGGATGCACCCCGCACCTGAAAATGGAATTTATGGTTGCCACCGCCGATTGCTGCTCACTCGGGCGATTTGTTCCTGTGGCGTCTTTAAGTCAACATCAGCGAACCTAACACGGGTTGCCGGATAGAATCCACCCCCAGATGTGCGGAAGCTGAGGTGCCGGGGCCGGCTACGGTGCGAAAAATCATCTGCAAAGCATTGATAACTAACGGCGTTAGAAAAATAGTTTCCAAATGAAGACCACCGCTAAGAATAAAACCGTCCGCCTGCCCTGCCCTACATGGTGCGGACATAATTTTTGCCCGGCAACTGTTTGACGTAGCCGGCGAGTTCCAGCTCCAGCAGCGCGGTAAATATTTCTGTGGAACTGAGCGGCGGCTCGCGCTGCTCCAACCGCGTGATGAGGTCATCCATCTGCAGAGAATCATCGACGCGAAGCTCATCGAGCACGATGCGCTGCATCTCCGGCAGGGTTGCCGCTTGAGGATGGGATGCAGGTGGAGCGACTGAGGATTCATCGACGGCAGTTCGCGCGGCGAGTTCGTCCTCTAACTGCAATCGAATCTGTGTGGGCAGGTCTTCCCATACATCTTCCCAGGTGGCGGTGAGTCGTGCGCCCTGGCGGATGAGCATGTTGGGTCCCCAGGCGTTTTTGTTGGTGACGTTGCCGGGCACGGCGTAGACATCGCGGTTCTGTTCGAGAGCCATGCGCGCGGTGATGCGTGTGCCGGAATATTCCCCGGCTTCGACGACGAGCACGCCGACGCTCATGCCGCTGAGGATGCGATTACGGATGGGAAAATTCTGCGGCGCGGGAAATGTTCCCAGCGGATATTCACTGAGGATGGCGCCGCCGTTGGTGATGATATTTTCCGCGAGCTTTTTGTTTTCCTTGGGATAGATGACGTCGACGCCTGTTCCCCAGACGGCAACGGTGCGGCCGAGCGGCGTGTGCATGGCGCCGGTATGCGCAAGCGTATCCACACCGCGGGCCATGCCGCTGATGATGGTGAGACCGCGCGCGGCGAGATCGCGCGAGAGCGACTCCGCCATGGCCGCGCCGTAGGTGCTGGGGCTGCGTGTGCCGACGACGGCGATGCCCGGCCGCTGCAGCAACTCCGCATTGCCACGCAGCCAGAGAGCGGTGGGCGGATCGTAAATTTCGCGGAGACGTTCAGGGTAGTGGCTATCGTCCGGCGTGAGGATGGATGCACCCGCGGCGATGACGCGTTTGAGTTCATCTTCCGCAGCGGCACGGGCGCGGCCATCAAAAAGAAATTGCGCAGCGAGAGCCGGCATACCCGTTGACTCCAACTGCGTGAGCGAGGCGGAGAGAGCAGCGGCAGCGGAGCCGAGTTTTTCCACGGCGCGAAAGATGCGCGTGGGCCCCATGCCGGGGGTGAGCGTGAGCGCGAGCCAGCCCATGCGCTCGGCTTCATGTGCGGGATTGACGGTGGTTGCGGGGACGATCTTCGAACTTGGCATCACTTACTCTGCATGTGCGGAATGCCGCCAATATATACGATGGCGGATGGCGGCGCGATGAAAATCATCCGCGAGCGAATGACTTTGGTGAGAATACTTCTGCGTGATGCTATCGGGCGACTGGCGTAAACTGAAACTGTGAGCGACACGGCACAACCCGGCAAACTTCGCATCTCGACGATCCGCTTTTTGAATCCAGCGCCGCTGATGTGGGACTTTGAGCATGCGCCGCTGCAGGCGGAGTTGGCGGAGAGATATTCGATTGACTACACGATGCCATCGCGCTGCGCGGCTGATTTGGCCAGCGGCAAGGCGGATGTGGGACTGATTCCGATTGCCGCGTACGCGACGACGCCGGGACTGACGATTGTGCCGGGATGCGCGATTGCCGCAAAAAATCATGTGCGTTCGATTGTGCTGGTGGTGGGGCATCCGGATGGCATCACTGCGGTGCGCACGGTGGCGGCGGACACGTCGTCGCGTTCATCGGTGGCGTAT
>CAIZGA010000287.1 GCA_903932385.1 uncultured Acidobacteriota bacterium | reverse complement strand
TTCTTGTGCGCTTCAGCAAGAGCATCGGCAATCTGCAGGCTGTACTCGACAATTTCCTGTGCGGAGAGCGGCTTGCGGCGCATACGGTCGCGCAGGGTCTCACCCTGCAACAGCTCCATCACCAGATAAGGATCACCGGTCTGCTCGCCAATATCGTAAAGGGTACAGATGGAAGGATGATTGATGGCAGAAACTGCCCGGGCCTCGCGGATGAGACGCTCGCGCATGCCGGGAACAGATTCTTTTTCATGCAGGACTTTGATGGCAACTTCACGCTGCAGGCGGGTATCCACGGCGCGGTAAACCATGCCCATGCCGCCGCCACCCAGCAGATCCACCACCTCGTAGCGGCCAATCTTACTGCCCGGAGGCAATGGATCGCCGACAGATGAGCCGGGCTTTGCGGTCGGATGTTTCATCGCCATACTGAGTGTTCCATCCCAAGAGATTGCAGAGTAGTCGTCCAGCAAAAGTGCTACACGGTCGTGCAAGCCCACGCGGGTGTGCTAAAACACATCATAAGCGCATAGCCGGTAAAATTGATTTGAAAATCAAGCTTTGCAGTAAGTACGTATACGCGAGGACAACATGCCCCAGACACTGAGCCGAATGACCGGCCAGACCCTTCTCTTTGACGCCGATGACACGCTCTGGGAGAACAATATTTACTTCGAACAGGCCATCGCCTCGTTCATTTCCTACCTGAATCACCACAAATACACCCCTCTGGAGGTTCGGGAGCGGCTGAATGTGGTGGAGCGGGAGACCATCCACCAGCATGGATATGGCTTACACAGCTTCCGCATGTCGCTGACCACCTGTTTTGAGCGTTTGAGCACCATACCGATTACGGATGAAGTCCACCATCGGATTGCCAGTTTCGCCAATGCCATCTCCAACCAGGAGATGAAGTTGCTGGCCAATGTGGCCGAAACCCTGCCCCTGTTGGCTTCTCGGCACAAGCTTTACGTCGTGACCAAGGGACATCCTGAAGAGCAGATGGACAAGCTGACCCGGTCGGGGATTGCACAATGGTTTGAAGGCATAGACGTGCTGAGGGAGAAGCATTGCGAAGCCTATCAGGAGTTGGTGACCAAGTATTCACTGGACCCGTCGAATACCTGGATGATTGGCAACAGCCCGCGGTCTGACATCAATCCATCGCTGCTGGCAGGGCTGAATGCCGTTTTCATCCCGCATGACCACACCTGGATGCTGGAGCACGAGCACATAATTGAGGCACCCGCCGGACAGCATCTGCTCTCCCTAACAGGGTTTGAAGAACTGACGCTGCATTTCTAGATACTGCGTATTGCACTTGTATCCATAGAGATGCAGCGGCTGATATACTTGTACCTGAAGTAGTGGACGTAAGCGGAAGTGGCGAAATTGGCAGACGCACTAGCTTGAGGTGCTAGCGCCGCAAGGCATAGGGGTTCAAGTCCCCTCTTCCGCACCAAGATTGAATACCATACTCTGAAACTGGACCCAACGGCGGCAATAAAGCCGGTCCCGGAAAGTGTCAAAAAAATGAATGTAGCCATCGTATTTCTAGTGATTCTTCATGTTGTGATCTGCCTGTTCCTGATTGGCGTCATCCTGCTGCAGCAGGGTAAAAGCGCGGATTTGGCCGGTGCTTTTGGCGGTCAGGGATCGCAGACGGCCTTTGGCCCGCGTTCTGCAGCCAACCTGCTGACCCGCCTGACGACCACCGCGGCTGTGCTCTTCGTGCTGACTTCCATCGCACTGACTGTGCTCTTTACGCGCACAGAAAACGGCCACTCCGTGACCAGCGGCATCAAGACTTCCGCACCAGCCAGCAACAACAAGTAAATAAAGTTTTTCAATCAGCGGGAGCCGTTCTGGCTCCCGCTTGTTTGTTTTTCTACATGCATGGCAG
>CAIZGA010000286.1 GCA_903932385.1 uncultured Acidobacteriota bacterium | reverse complement strand
CACGAGAGAGACCGCCCGGTCCAAGGGCCGACAGGCGGCGCTTGTGCGTGATTTCCGAGAGCGGGTTGGTCTGGTCCATGAACTGCGAAAGCTGCGACGATCCGAAAAATTCGCGGATGGCGGCCATCACCGGCTTGGCGTTGATCAGGTCGTGCGGCATCGCCGTCGACATTTCCTGATACACGCTCATCTTTTCCTTGATGGCGCGTTCCATACGCACCAGGCCGATGCGGAACTGGTTCTCCATCAGCTCGCCCACCGCTCTCACGCGGCGATTGCCCAGGTGATCGATGTCGTCCACCATGCCGATGTTCTTGCGCAGCTTCAGCAGGTAGCGGATGGTCGAGTAGAAATCCTCCGGCGTCAGGGTGCGCTTGTCCAACTGGCCAGGGTCGCCGTTCTCATACAGCTTGATGTTGAACTTCAAACGGCCCACGCGCGAGAAGTCATACTTGCGCGGATCGAAGAACATGCCTTCGAAGAGCGCGGTCGCGGTGTCCAGCGTCGGCGGGTCGCCCGGACGCAGCTTGCGGTAAATCTCAATCAGCGCCTCTTCCGGCTTGCGCACAGAGTCGCGGCGCAGCGTGTTTGAAATCACGTTGCCCACTTCGTCGCGCTCGGGGAAGAACACCTCAAAGCTGGTCACGCCGCTGGCTAGAATCTTCTGCACCTTGTCGATGCTCAGTTCCTGGTTCGCGTCATACAGCAGCTCGCCGGTGGTCGTGTCCACCACTTCGGCAATGGTGTACGCGCCGTCCAGTTCCGTCGGCTCAATCTCAATCTGCTCCACCTTGTGGGTGCGCAGGCCCTTCAGCGTGTGTGCGGTGATCTTGCGTCCCGCCACAGCCAGTTCTTCCCCCTTCACCGTGATGCCCACCGCAGGCTTTGCGCCCACCAGGTGCGTCAACGTGCCGGTGTCCTGCTTCACAGCCCACATCAACTTGCCGTCCTTCACCTGGATGGTGTCGGCGGTGTAGAAGGTCTTTAGAATTTCATCGTCCCCGCGCAGTCCCAGCGCGCGCAGGAAGATGGTGCCCAGAAATTTACGCTTGCGGTCAATACGCACGTAGAGCGTGTTCTTCTGGTCATATTCAAATTCAACCCAGCTGCCGCGGTAGGGAATAATCTTGCCGAGGAAGTAGGTGCGGTTCTCCGCCGTCTCAAAAAATACGCCGGGCGAACGATGCAGCTGCGAAACAATAACGCGTTCGGTCCCGTTCACAATGAACGTGCCGTTCTTCGTCATCAACGGAATATCGCCGAAGAAAACTTCCTGCTCCTTCATGTCGCGCAGGGTCTTCTGTCCGCTTTCCGGGTCCTTGTCAAAAATCTTCAGGCGGATGGTGACCTTGAGCGGCGCAGAAAAAGTCATGCCGCGCTCTTCGCACTCTGCCTGGTCGTATTTCAGCTGCAGGCCCACCGGGTCGCCGCACTTGTTGCAGAAGTCAGGCGTGTTCTTGTTGTACGTGCCGCACTGGGCGCACAGTACATCGCCCGGATGGAACGGGTCGGTGATGACCATGTGGCCGCACTGCGAGCAGGCGGTACGCAGGTGGTTCAGCCCCTTCAGGTGGCCGCACTTGCACTCCCAGTTGCCGATGGAGTAGTCCACAAAATCCAGCTCGGAAACATTGCGGAAATCGCTGATCGGAAACACCGAGGCAAAGACCGACTGCAGTCCATTGTCCTCGCGCTCCTGCGGCAGCTTGTCCATCTGCAGAAAACGCTCATAGCTGCGCCGCTGCACCTCGATGAGGTTCGGGATCTGAATCGCTGTTGGGATCTTTGAAAAGTCCAGACGTGTGCGGATCGCGCGGGTCTTGTTGGGCATGCATCGCTCCTGTGGCTACCTGTTTATTCTCGAGGGTGGTGATTGGGACGCCATTCGCGGGTAGCCGCCGCTCTGTCGTCGCCGCTCTCCCGCGGCCCGGGGGACGAAGCTCGCATTCTGCGCTCCGCCGCTGTACTGATCTAAATTTGCTGCCGTTCGTTCTTCTTGCGTGCGCCGCGTTGCCTGCCCTGCCTCGCTCAGGACCTGCACTTCACGGTCGCGATCTTATATTGTGTGTAGCCGTGTTACGGTTTGCGGAGACAGCACAATGCCCGCAAAGGCAATAGCCCTTGCGAGCGCTGCGGTCGAATTACGCACCAACTCAGTGTTTCGATGGATAGGAATTCCGCATCCCGCCTGCCCTCCGGCATCTATGCCGTCTGGCCGCCATTTCGTTGTCCCAGTCGCACAACTTCGAGTCAATCTCGAAGCCGGCTGCCGGGCGCCTCCACCAAACAACCGCTGCAGGCTCGGGCGGCCGCCTCACCCACCGTTGCCGATGAATGCTGCTGCCGCTCAGGCCCGCGCTATACGGTTACTTGATTTCGATGGTCGCGACGCCGTCAAACTTCTTCTTGATGGCTTCGGCATCTTCCTTGGAGACGTTCTCCTTCAGGTTCTTCGGAGCGCCGTCAACCAGGTCCTTGGCTTCCTTCAGTCCCAGTGCCGTGACTTCGCGAACAGCCT
>CAIZGA010000285.1 GCA_903932385.1 uncultured Acidobacteriota bacterium | reverse complement strand
TTGGAGTCAAAGAAATTCAAAGACCGCGTGGAGATTAAGTTGAAGCACGGTGCGGATGCGCAAGCGTTGTTGTCTGCGGCTGCGGCGAAGGCAACCATCAGAAAATTTGAATTAATGGAGCCGACGCTGGAAGAGATTTTCATCGAGGCCGCGGGAGGCAAAGCCAATGCGTAATATGCTGCTGATTGCAAAACGCGAGTATCTGGAACGCGTACAGACCAAGGCCTTCGTGCTTTCCACTGTGATGATCCCCATCTTCTTCGCCGGTTTCATGCTGATTGCAGCGTTGCTGACCAAGAAAGACATGGGCACGCACCACATCGCCATTGTCAGCAGCGATGCGAATCTTGCCTCGCTGGTGCAGAAGGAAATCGGCACAGGAACTGCCGGCGCGGCATTCAACGTGGATGTAGTGACGCCTGCACCGCAAACACAGCAGCAGTTGACTGCGGCGGTCGATGCGAAAAAGCTTGACGGCTTTCTGATTCTGAAAAGCAATGCCGGCGATGCATCACATGCGCCGGGCGGGACGTACTACTCCAGCACGGCCACGGATTTGCAGATGGGCATGCGGCTGGAAAGCGCCGTGCGCAACGCCTATGTGCAGGAGCGGCTGAAAAGTTTCGGTGTGCCGGCGGAGGATTTGAACGGCCTGATGAAACCTGCGGACATCGAACTGCAATCCACGCGCGAGACCGCCAAGAGCAACAGCCTGGCTACCATTTTCGGCGCGGCAGGTTTGATGATGCTGCTCTACATGACGGTGCTACTGCATGGCGTGAATGTGGGCCGCTCGATTGTGGAAGAAAAAACTTCGCGCGTCTTTGAAGTGATGCTCTCCATCATCCAGCCCGATGATTTGCTAGCCGGAAAAATTCTTGGCGTCGGCAGCGTCGGCCTCACACAAATTGGCATCTGGTTGGGGACCACGGGAATCGTAACGGCGCTCGGCGTGACCACCTCTGCCGGTGGCTTGGGAAAAGTTCGTGAAGCGGCGCTGCAAATGCCGGCGGCAACCTTCGTTGCCTTCGCTCTCTGCTATCTGCTCGGCTTCATCTATTACAGTTCCGTGGCCGCGATGCTCGCCAGCATGGTGAACAGCGAACAGGAAATGCAGCAGATGAATATGTTCGTCGTGATGCCGATGGCCGCATGCATGGCCTTCGTCTATCCCGTCATCCTGCACCCGGATGCGTGGTACAGCGTGGCGCTCAGCCTGTTTCCGCCGACGGCACCGCTCATCATGTTGTTGCGCGTGGCCATGCATATGCCCAGCCTGTTGGAGTTGTCCATCGCTCTTGGCCTGATGCTGCTCGCCATCTATGTAGTGATCTGGTTGTCGTCGCGCATCTATCGCGTCGGCATCCTGATGTACGGCAAACGACCCAACCTGCCGGAAATCCTGCGGTGGATCCGCTATAGCTAGAGAACACGCGTGAAGTCTGAATACTCAGTCCCGAAGCGCATCGCGATTTACGTTCTGCCGTTGCTGGCGACAGCTGCTTTGTACCTCATCGGCAGCACGCTGCGCTTTGAACATATCTGTGAAGAGGGCATGGAGCCGGGCGTCGTGGCCGGACAAAAGAAGAATGGGCCGGGCGCGTATTGCTTCTGGCACCGTTCACTTTTAATTGCTGCGTATTACTTTCGCAATCTCGGCATCACCACGCTCATCAGCCGCAGCTTCGACGGCGAACTCACCACACGCACCACCGAGTTGCTCGGGTTCAAACCGGCGCGTGGCTCCAGTTCGCGCGGCGGAGTCGGCGGTTTGATTGCGATGGAAGCTGCATGGCGCGAAGGTCGCATCGCGGCATTTACTTCCGACGGTCCACGCGGTCCGCGTTACGTGGCCAAACCCGGCGTGGCGGCGCTGGCAGAACGCACCGGCGATCATGTGACGGCCTTCTATCTCCTGCCGCAACGCGCCTGGGAACTGCCTTCGTGGGACCGCATGCTGGTTCCGAAACCGTTTTCGCGAGTTGTCATCACCTGGGCAAAAACCGCGCCTGTCTCCGACGCCGAAGCAGCGATGCCGGAAGTGCAAGCAGCGTTGAATCGCTGCGTGGAAATGGCCGAGCAGCACTGGGCCGGTCAAAAATAATTCATCTTGTGGCCTGCAGCGTGCGGGACTATAGTTCTCCACACTGCACACATGAACGACCAATACACCCTGAAGCAGCGATTCGCACTGCACGTTTTGCCGTTGCTGGCCACCATGATGGTGTACCTCATCGGCTGCACGCTGCGCTACCAACACCTCTGCGAACCGGGTGTGACTCCCGGCGTTGTGGAGGGTCAGCGTAATCATGACGCCGGCGTCTTCTGCTTCTGGCATCGCTCGCTGCTATCCGCCGCGTATCACTTTCGCAATCTCGGCGTCGCGGTGCTCATCAGCCACAGCTTCGACGGCGAACTCATGACCCGCTCCGCGCAATTATGGGGCTTCAAAGTGAATCGTGGCTCAACCTCACGCGGCGGTTCTGAAGGCTTGCAGGGGATGCAGGCAGGATGGAAAGAAGGGCGCATCGCGGCCTTCACCAGCGATGGCCCGCGCGGCCCACTCTACGTTGCCAAGCCGGGGGTCGCCGTGCTGGCAAAACGC
>CAIZGA010000284.1 GCA_903932385.1 uncultured Acidobacteriota bacterium | reverse complement strand
CAGATGCGTCACGTCCTGCGAGCTTTCGTAAATCACGCCGGCAATCTGGTATTGATACAGCAAAAACTGCGTCGCCGTTTCCACATTATTTTGCGTGGCGGTAATTTCCGTCAGGTCCAGCACCGTGCCGTCAATCAGCCGCCCATGCCGCACCAGCCACAACCGCCGCCGCCGTTCCACTTCAATGGGTGGCAGCCTGCGCCGCCGCACCAACCAGAACACCAGCACGCCCAGCACCACAATCACCGCCGCCAGCGCGCCGGCATGCACGTGGTTGTGGATGTCAAACCGATGTATCAGTTCTTCCATAGTCTTTCGCGCCCATCTTCCGGGCTACCGCAAAATTGTTTGGCTCTTTCGCAAGGATATCCGATATTCGCTCCACTCTGCGCACGCTTTGCTGCGATATACTGAAAGCCGTACAAAATGGCTGATTTTCGCATCACTCCCGTTTCGGAACACCCTGCCGGTCTACCCTCCACCCACACTGGTTCTGCCACCGCTGCGGATACAAACCAACGTCCGCGCATCCGCTCCACCACCGTCTGCTGCGTGCGTCGCAACGGCAGCGTGGTCATGGCGGCAGATGGCCAGGTCACGCTCGGCGACGGCGTCATCAAGCATTCCGCGCGCAAAATTCGCCGTCTCTATCAGGATAAAATTCTCGCCGGTTTTGCCGGTTCCACCGCAGATGCATTCTCGCTCTTCGGTCGTTTTGAATCGAAGCTCGAGCAGTACGCCGGCAACCTGGGCCGTGCCGCCGTCGAGCTGGCCAAAGACTGGCGCACCGACAAAATGCTGCGCTCGCTCGAAGCCCTGTTGATTGTCAGCGACCTCGAGCAGACCTTTCTCCTCAGTGGTTCCGGAGATGTTATCGAACCCGACGAAGGCATCGCCTCCATCGGCAGCGGCGGTTCTTACGCCATGGCGGCAGCCCGCGCCCTGATGCAGAACACTGACCTCAGCGCCCGCGAGATTGCAGAAAAGTCGCTGCACATCGCCGCGCAAATCTGCATCTATACCAACGACCAGATCACGGTCGAAGAACTCTCTTCGAAATAAGTTGTTCGCTGCGCCCCGCCCCGCCAATGGGCCCGCGCAGTTGTAAAGGAGCATCCACTCATGGCCATTTATCTCCCCGCATCGGCAGAAGATCTCGAACTCTCGCTCGACCAGATGACCCCGCGCCAGATTGTCGCCGAGCTCGACAAACACGTCGTCGGTCAGCACGCCGCCAAACGTGCCGTCGCCATCGCCCTGCGCAACCGCATGCGCCGCCAGAAACTCACGCCCGAACTCGCCGATGAAATCATGCCCAAGAACATCATCATGATTGGCCCCACCGGCGTCGGCAAAACCGAAATCGCGCGTCGCCTCGCCAAGCTCACCAACTCGCCCTTCCTCAAAGTGGAAGCGTCAAAATTTACTGAAGTCGGTTACGTCGGCCGCGACGTCGAATCCATGATTCGCGACCTCGTTGAAATCGCCATCGACATGGTGCGCGAAGAACGCCTGGAAGAAATTGAAGACAAGGCCGACCTCAACGCAGAAGAACGTCTGCTCGATATTCTGCTCCCCGCCGCCTCCGTTACGGATGCAGCCGTCGATGCCGGCGTGATTGAAGCCAACGAAAGCCGCCAGCGCACCCGCGAAAAACTTCGCCTGCAGTTTCGCGAAGGCCGCCTCGATGACCGCATCATTGAAATCGACGTGCGCGATCGCAACACGCCCTCCTTTGAAATTATTTCCAACCAGGGCGCGGAAGATATGGACGTCAACCTGAAAGACGTTCTCCCCGGTCTCTTCGGCGCGCGTACCAAAAAACGCAAGATGAAAGTCAGCGAAGCCTTCGACTACATGGTGCAGGAAGAAGAGCAGCGCCTCATCGACATGGACAATGTCACCCGCACCGCCGTCACGCGCGTGGAAGAGTCCGGCATCATCTTCCTCGACGAGATTGATAAAATCGCCGGCCGCGAAGGCGGTCACGGCCCCGACGTTTCGCGTGAAGGCGTGCAGCGCGACATCCTTCCCATCGTCGAAGGCACCACCGTCAACACGCGCTACGGCATGGTCTCCACCGACCACATTCTCTTCATCGCTGCCGGCGCCTTCCACGTTTCCAAACCCAGCGACCTCATCCCCGAATTGCAAGGCCGCTTTCCCATCCGCGTGGAACTGCAGTCGCTCACCGTGGAAGATTTCATCCGCATCCTCACCGAGCCGAAGTCGTCACTCGTCAAGCAGTGCACTGCGCTGCTGGAAACGGAAGGCGTCAAACTCGAATTCAAACCGGAGGCACTGGAAGCGATGGCGCAGTTCGCCTTCCGCGTGAATGAGACAACAGAAAATATCGGCGCGCGCCGCCTCCACACCATCCTCGAACGCGTGCTCGATGAAGTCAGCTTCCAGGCGCCCGAACTTTTCAAGCCGCGCCCCGAAGCTGTATCCGCAGACGCACCACCCTCGCAGCCCGCCACAGCCGACGGACCGCTGCCCACCATCCTCGACCGCGAAACCGCCTCCGGCCCCGAGAAAGTCATCGTCGTCGATGCGGAGTACGTGCGCACCCAGGTGGCCTCGGTCGTCAAGGACCAGGACCTCTCGCGCTACATCCTCTAACCGGTTCATCGGATTTGCGCTTTCGTGTACCCTGAATCTGCGTAGGTGCAGTCAAATCGCAATCGCGGAGCAGGTACTGTGTCCACCCCATCCAGCCGGAAGATTGTCTATCTCTACTTGCTGTTGCTGGTCCCCATCGCCTGGTTGGCCACGTTGTTT
>CAIZGA010000283.1 GCA_903932385.1 uncultured Acidobacteriota bacterium | reverse complement strand
ATAAATATTTCGGCAGGGTATGCTGCCTGGCACTTGCGGCAGCCATGTTATGCGCTCTTCCCGTGCAGGCGGCGGAGATGCAGCAAGGAACGCCGGTCAACCGCATCACCACGCCGCTGAGCGAGAGCCCGTTGACGCAGTTGAGCGGCAATGTTCCGGGACGTGTGCGCGTCTCCACCGACCAGGGACGACTGGAAGGCTCCACGGTGCTATCCGGCATCACGCTGGTCTTCAAGCCATCGGCAACGCAGCAGGCGGCGCTCGACGAATTGCTGGCCGCGCAGCAGGACCCGACTTCTACGCAATATCATCAGTGGCTGACGCCGGAGCAATATGCAGACAGCTTCGGTCTGAGCACCACCGACCTGCTGCAGGTCTCCACCTGGCTGCAGTCGCAGGGACTCACCGTCAGCGCCGTCGCGCCATCGCGCAACTCCATCACCGTCAGCGGCACCGCCGTTCAGGTGGAGCAGGCATTCCAGACAGAAATTCACTCGTATCTCTACAACGGCGAAACGCATTACGCCAACAGCAAATCTCCCTCGCTGCCGCAGACGCTGGCCGGCATGGTGGCAAGCATTCAGGGCCTGCACAACTTCTCTCCCAAGCCGCACCTGCGCAAGCAGACACTGCAGAGCGTCAGCCCGAAATTCACTTCGTCGGAAAGTGGCTCGCACTATATTTCACCGGCAGACTTCGCCACCATCTACAACGTGGCACCGCTCTACACCAGCGGCTATCACGGCGAAGGCATCAAGATTGCCGTCATCGGACAGACTGCCGTTTATACGAATGACCTGACGGCCTTCCGCACTGCCGCAAGCCTGCCCACGCTGAGCCTCGGCACCGGCACCTATGTCACATCGCTTTCCTCCTGCACCAGCGGCAACAGCAGCCTGTGCATGGTATGCGTCAGCGCAAACTCCTCCTTCTGTAATCAGGTTTCCACCAGCGATCTGCCGGAAGCCGACCTCGATCTGGAACTTTCCAGCGGCGTGGCTTACAACGCCAACGTCCTCTACATTTACGATCCGCAAAATGATGTCTTCAACGCATATGACTACGCCATCACGCACAACGCAGCTCCGATTGTTTCCATCAGCTACGGTGAGTGCGAAGATTATGAAGCCTCGCTGGGCGTGATTTACAACGAGAACGACGCTACTGCTTTCCGCGTCTATACGCAGGAAGGCAACGCGCAGGGCCAGACCACCATCGCCGCAGCTGGTGATGACGGTGCGGCGGATTGCGATTACACCAGCGGCAGCACGGCGGACAACTCCGCCATCTACGGCCTGCAGGTGGATATCCCGGCAGACATTCCTGAAGTGACCGGCATGGGCGGCACGGAATTTTCTTCTGACCTTGAAGCCACCTGCGTAAGCGGCGGCTGCCTCACCAACGGCTCAGCCAACACCGCGCCCAGCGTGTTCACTTCAACTGCTTATTGGAGCGGTACCTCGACCAGTTCGGACACGCTGAGTTCGGCGTTGAGTTACATGCCGGAAGATGTATGGAATGACAATTCCATTACCGTTGGCGCGGGAGATGGATTCTCGGCTACCGGCGGCGGCATCAGCCAGATCTTCAGCAAGCCGACATGGCAGGTGCAGTTGACTACATCGGCTGATACCACCTCCAACGTCGCGACCACGCAACGCGATGTGCCGGACCTTTCCCTCAGCGCATCGCCCAATCATGACGGCTACCTGGTCTGCACGCAGAACTTCGGCGGCGGTTCCGGAACAACGGCAGAAGGCAGCAGCTGCACCAGCTACTTCCGCTACGGCACCAACGGCACGCTGACGGTCTACGGCGGCACCTCGGTCGCGGCACCCTCCTTCGCCGGCATCCTCGCGCTGATGGAACAGCAGAACTCCACTAGCTACGGCAACCTGAATCCGTTCTTGTATGCATTGGCGGGCGGCAGCACCACCTATGCCCAGTCCTTCCACGACATTCAGCAGATCACCAGCAACCTGCTCTTCGGCGCCAATACCAATGACGATCCCTGCACGGCCGGCAAACAGAACTGCCCCTCCGGCGGCGTAATTGGTTTCCCAACGCTGGTGGGCTATGACCTGGCCACCGGTCTGGGTTCGGTGAACGCAGCCAGCCTCGCGCTGAATGCAAAAACGCTGACGCCTTCCACCGTGACCATCACTACTTCGCCGACCAACGTCACCACAGCCACCGGCACCGTGACGATTTATGCCACGGTAGCCAGCAGCAGCTCCAGTGTGACCACAACACCCACCGGCACGGTGACCTTCACGGTCAATGGAACCGTGTTGGCCAGCAACGTACCGCTCAGCGGCGGCGTGGCCTCGGCCACCACCGGCTTCCCGAATGGCGGCGCACAAACGGTGACGGCAACCTACTCCGGCAGCACAACGTACATCGGCTCGGCCACTACGTCGACCATCAATGTGGCGGCATCGGGCACGGCCCCCACATCAGTTAGCGTCACCACCAATCCAACCACAGCGGTGACCATGGGCCAGACGCTGACGTTGAACACGACCGTCTCGTCAACAACCACGGGCAACATCACCGGCGTGGTGGTTTACAAAATCGGCACAACGCAAATCGCGCAGGCGAATGTGACGGCAGCGACCACAACTACGGGAACAGCCGCAACAGTATCGGTCGCAGTCACCACAGCACAGGGCTTTACGGCCAATGCGTCAAACACGATTACTGCGACGTATGAAGGCGATGCAACCTATGCCACCTCCAGCAACTCAACGTCAATCACCGTGAATGGCGCGCCTACCTTTAGCGTCACCTCATCGCCGATGACCATCACCTCCACGTCAAACGGTTCGGTGGGCACCACCACCATCACGCTGACTTCAGTGAACGGCTACTCGGGCACAATCTACACGCCCTGTACAGTGCTGACGGAGAACAACATCTCCGTCTCGCCGAATACGCTGGACCTGTACTACAACTGCAGCAGCACGATCAATGGAACCACCACCAGCCAGGTGAGCTTGTCGCCGGCCGGTACGGCAACCTTCCCGCTCACCTTCCAGCTGAACACCGCTGCCGGTGCGCAGAGTGGACCGACAGGCAACGTGAAGCGCATCCCCGTGCAGACCAGCCGCATGGCACTGTATGAAGGCGGCGCTGCGCTGGCCGGTGTGCTGCTCTTCTCGCTTGGCGGTCTACGTCGTCGCCGGATTCCGTTGCTGATTTGCCTTCTGCTCTTCGGCATGGTCTTCGCGGCTTCGGGTTGCGGCAGTTCTTCCAGCAACGTCAACTCGCAACCAAGCAGCGGCATCAACACGGCGGGCACATATACCGTCACCGTGGTGATGGAAGACACCAACTCGCTGACCGAGCAGACCAGCTTCACCCTCACCATCCAGTAACGCAGGCAGCAAAAAACATCAGGCCATACCGGTTCGCGGTGTGGCCTGATTCTTTTGCAGCGAAATATCTGGTTGGAAATCTGCTGCGAATTTACGACGTGGATTTTTTGCGGCTGGCCGTAGTGCGTGTTGCCGACTTTGTCGCCCGTGTAATCGGTCGCGTCGCGGGGCCTTCTTCAGCAGGCGGTTCATTCGACACATTGCTCTGAATGTTGAAGGCCGGCGGAATGTACTGCGGCGGAATATCTGCAGCGGTGACTTTGCCCTCGGCCAACTGCATCAAAAATTCCTGCACGTTGAATTCCTTGAACATCGGCGTGCCGGTGTCATCGGTGGAGGGTGTGGGGTGGAAATAGACGCCGTCATGGCGCAGGAACCGCGACTTGGCGGTATCGGCCAGATACGCCGCCAGCACTTCATTGCGCAAACGCGCAGCCAGTTCGGGGTCGCGCACCGGGAAGACCACTTCGCAACGCTCGAAGAGATTGCGCGGCATCCAGTCGGCGCTGCCGCAATAAATCTCCGGCTGCCCGTCGTTGTGGAAGTAGAAGATGCGGCTGTGCTCCAGATAGCGGCCCACGATGGAACGCACGCGAATACGGTCGCTGATGCCGGGCATTCCCGGACGCAACGCGCAGATGCCGCGAACAATCAGGTCCACTTCCACCCCGGCGCGCGATGCGTCATACAGCGCTTCAATAATGCCGCGGTCGAGCAGGGAATTCATCTTGGCGATGATGTGTGCCGGTTTGCCGGCGCGGGCGTTTAGTGTCTCGCGGGCAATCAGCTTGATGGTGCTGTCGTACAAATTCAGCGGCGCCACCAGCAGCGGGCCGTAGTTGTCCGACTCGGACTGCGCGGTGAGGTAGTGAAAGACCGAGTGAACGCCAGCGGTGATTTCCGGGTCCGCAGTCAGCAGACTCATGTCGGTATAGAAACGCGCCGTCTCCGGATTGTAGTTTCCGGTGCCGAGATGAACATAGCGGCGGACCACGCCATCGGGATCGCGGCGTACGAGCAGCGACATCTTGCAATGCGTCTTCAATCCAAGAATGCCGTGGAAGACCTGACCGCCGGCATCTTCCAGATTGCGTGCCCAGCGAATGTTGGAGGCCTCGTCGAAGCGTGCCATCAGTTCCACCACCAGAGTCACTTCTTTCTGCGGCGCGGCTTCAGTCAACGCGCGGAAAATGGGCGAGTCATTGCTGGTGCGGTAGAGCGTCTGCTTGACGGAAATAATTTCGGGGTCGTCGACTGCGCTTTCAATAAACTCCACCACCGGCTGGTAGCTGTCATAGGGATGGTGCAGCAGGATGTCGCGCTGGCGCAGCTCATCAAAAATATTGCCGGATGAGCGGCTTAGCT
>CAIZGA010000282.1 GCA_903932385.1 uncultured Acidobacteriota bacterium | reverse complement strand
CAGGTAAATTGGGCAAGTTCTTTGGCATTAGCCCAGCGATATTCGTGCCACTCATCTAGCGAATATGAATCTCAACTTTGATGCTAAATTTGTGCATTGCAGTGACGCGATGGACGGAGAGATACTTCAGGTGTCGTTCGACACTATTCCTGAGAGTCAGCACGAGGACGAACGCACCACTCCTTACGTTCTTATCAGTTGCAATTTCGAGTTTTCTGATTCCGCGACAATCGAGTGGAACGATGGAAGAGATTACAATGGGGGAGCCAAAATTATCGCTGTTACTTTGAGCAGAACCCGCATCTCGATAAAGCTTGATCGCGAATTGGACATCGATATTGCATTTCGTTTACCCGATAAAGAATTCGCCCAATTGACATCCTTCCTGAAGAGGATGATTGATGTTGATTGTATATACTGAGGGGGCCTCAACGGGCTGCTTTGTGGCGTCGAGTTTGCATGGAGCTATGTTCTCTCAGTGCCAGAAAGAGCCACTGGAGAGTGCGACAGCAATGAGAACATCATGACTATCCACAAGTGGCAATTTACACCACGTTTTCGCCGCAACGCATTTGGCTGGCGGTCAGACACGCCTATTCAAAGGATCAAGGAAGCTATTGCCGAGATCAAGCTGGTCGCAAAAAAGGAGCCCGTGATCGCGGCAGAAGGCGCGGTGATATTTCTGGAAAAGCTTTCTCCAGCCATCGAGGGCGTGGACAGCTCTTCAGGCGCGATAGGGTCGGCGGTGAACCGCGCGATTGCTACTTTGGTGCCAATCATCGCCAAAGCGGAATTCAACCCGCGCACAAAGCAAGGCTGGTTGGAGAGACTCTGGGCGGCTGTTGAGGAAGATGGGATACCCTATATCGAGTCACTCGGCGACTATTGGGGCGAGTTGTGCGCGACAAAAGAAACTGCGGCAGCATGGGCTGAGCGGTTTCTGCCAACTATCGAGTATGCCTGGAGCAAGGAAGCATCGGGGCACGGCTTTTACAAGGGCACGACCGCATGCATGTCGTCACTGTTTGCTGCCGGACAATATGAGAGATTGTTGGCGCTGCTGGAAAAAGCACCGTTAAACTGGTGGTATGATCGGCGCTGGGGCGTGAAAGCGCTGGCCGCAATGGGCAAAAATGCAGAAGCCATCCGCTATGCGGAGGCATCGCGCGGCCTGAACGATCCCGGCTGGCAAATCGCGCAGGAATGTGAAGCCATTCTCCTTTCATCTGGAATGAAGGACGAGGCTTACAGCCGCTACGCGCTTGAAGCCAATCAGGGCACCACGAACCTTTCCACGTTTCGCGCGATCAAGAAAAAATATCCGCACAAATCAGCGCCGGACATCCTGCGGGATCTGGTGGCAAGCCAACCAGGTGCGGAAGGAAAATGGTTCGCCGCAGCCAAAGATGAAGGGTTGTTTGACCTGGCGATAGCGCTGGTCAAACAAAGCCCCACTGACCCAAGAACGCTGACACGCGCCGCAAAGGACTATGGCACGGAACAACCAAGCTTTGCACTCGCTTCTGGCCTGGCCGCGTTGCGCTGGATTTCTCTGGGGCATGGCTACGAGATCACGAGCCTGGATGTGCAGGATGCCTACAATGCTTTGAAGCGGGCAGCACCTTTTGCAGGAATAAGCGAAGACAGCCTCAAGGAACAGATCCGCGAACTTCTGGCAAAGCCACACCCAGGCAACCCGTTCATGAGATCAGCCCTCGACCGGCAATTATCTTGAAAATTGTGCACCCCCATGAAAGACGCAAGCAGTAAAATTTAGCTTTTCGCCGATGACCATACAATAATTCACCATGAACCGATCTGACCTCATAATGCGCTTGGCCGAACTGCACCACCAATTGCTTATTGGAGATGTAACACTGGCCGTGACGACAATCCTGGATACCATTTCTGTCACGCTGGCGGAAGGTGGACGTATCGAGATTCGCGGGTTCGGCAGTTTCTCGCTGAACTATAGACCGCCCCGCACCGGGCGCAACCCAAAAACAAGTACCAAGGTGGATGTGCCAGCCAAGTACGTGCCGCACTTCAAAGTTGGCAAGGAATTGCGTGAACGGGTGGATTATAGCTAGAGGTCTCTGGTAGTTATGCCTCTAAATAGCAGTTTTTGAGCGATGGTTTTAGCTGTTCCAAGGGCAAGTCAGTGCCATCTGCGAATGGTCAAGGTGAGGCAGTCGAATTACTGCAATGGGTTAGCTTGTGTCGAAGGATGAAAATTGAATCGGATGTCTGTTGCTTGTTCGACAAGAACCGTTCGACGGGTAAAATGGCGAGTGAGTCCTGACGGCCATAAGCCGTCTATCGCGAGTGGCCGCTCTACTGCTAGCAATTTGATAACTTCAAGTTCGGTTTGGTGCCATTCAGCCGCAATGATGTCTAAATTACCTGAAGAT
>CAIZGA010000281.1 GCA_903932385.1 uncultured Acidobacteriota bacterium | reverse complement strand
CGCAGAAGGTTGCCAAGCTGGGCGAGAACATCACCGTGAGCCGCTTTGCGCGCTTCAAGGTGGGAGCGCCCGAATGGACCGTGGCGCAGGTGAAGCCGACGGCAGCAGAAGCCGCCGAGTAATTGCGGCAGAAGAAAATCAGAAGGCCCGGGGCGAGTGCCTCGGGCCTTTTTCTATGGTATAAAGTGCTATGAATTTCAGGCGAGCGTGATGATTGATTCAGAAATCACTTGGCTCAGAAGAACTGCCACGCCATATTTAGGTCAGTTGCTGATCCTTAGTGCCGTAAGCGTGTTCATCGCTTATATCGCAATATGGAAACGTCAAATACAAGCGCTATGGTCGTTAATCATAATTTGGCCATTATTTGCAGCATCGACGATATATCCGAATTTGAAATATAGGGTGTATTGGGATAAGACTGGAATCTATATGCAAGCCTCTGGGTTGAAAGAGCGAAAGATTCGATTCGAAGAAATTACATCAATCAAATATGAAGTTGCTTGGGGCTCTCTGGGTGGCACAGTCACACCCAACCGACCTTTTCGTCGGATTGTTGTCTATGGAGATGGTAAAAGGTTGAAGCCATATATCGATGTATCTTTGCGCCACTTTCAGCTAGATGACATCAAAAAGTTGCTGGTGGCTATTCATCGTCGCCGCCCTGATTTGGCGATTCCTGAAATCACATATTATGGAAAAGTTTTGTTTACGATTTAAGGTTGGAATTTGAGCAATATCTTTGCATATTAGGCAATATACCAAGCGTATCTGCGATAATCGATTTGCATGTATAAGCGCGTTCTATTAAAGCTTTCCGGAGAAGCACTGGCGGCGGGCGGGGCCTTTGGCGTCGACGCTGTATTCATCAACAAAGTGGCGGAAGAAATTGCCGAGGTCCACTCCATGGGCTGCGAGCTGGCGATTGTTGTCGGCGGCGGAAATTTTTTCCGCGGCGTGGCCGAACAGGCCGTGCACATGGACCGCGTTTCGGCCGACCACATGGGCATGCTCTCGACGGTGATCAACGCCATTGCCCTGCAGGACGCGATTGAGAAGCAGAACCTGCACTGCCGCGTGATGAGCGCGATTGCCATGCATCAAGTGGCGGAGCCGTACATCCGGCGGCGTGCGATTCGGCATTTGGAAAAAGGCCGCGTGATTGTTTTCGCGGCGGGTACCGGCAATCCCTATTTTTCGACGGATACGGCGGCCGCGTTGCGCGCGATGGAAATTGGCGCAGACGTTTTGCTGAAGGCAACATCGGTGGACGGCATCTACTCCGCCGACCCGAAGAAAGATCCGACAGCCACGCGCTACGAAGAGATTACATACATGGACATCATCAAGCAGAACCTGCTGGTGATGGACACGACCGCGGTGAGCCTGTGCAAGGACAACAAGCTGCCGATGTGCATCTTCAACATGAAAGAGCGGGGCAACATCAGCCGCGTGATTCGCGGTGACAAGATCGGCACACTGGTGAAAGCGTAGCGATTCTCAAAGCGAAAAATTTTCAAGCAGAAACAAGAAGGCCCGCAGATAGCATCTGCGGGCCGTATGTTTTTTTGCGGCGTTACTTAGTAGGACTGAAGCACCGCGCTGGAGGTGGTGGTGGCCATGGCTGTGGGCTGTCCACCCGCTGCAAACGGGGTGAACTGTATGTTGATGAGGCTGCCGTTCTGGATGTTCATCTGCTTGCCGCTCACCGTGCCGTCAATGAAGTTGGCGGTGTAAAGGAAGTAGCCGTAGACAGGATCAATCAGGATGGTGTCCGGGTTGCTGCCGGTGGCACTGTTGGTGGAGGAACCGACTGGCAGGGCCGTCAGCGTGCCGTTGGTCGAGGAGACGCTGTAGCTGCTGATGGTGTTGTCGTTGTAATTGGCCACGTAGAGATAATGCGGCGCAGTGAAGGTATTGATGGCGATGGCGTTGGGACCGTTGCCGGTGGTGTAGTCGGTAACGTAGGTCAGCGAGCCATTGGTGTTGATGTCAAACAGGTCCACCACATTCAGATACTGGTCGGTGGCGTAGAGATATTTGCCGCTGCTGTCTGGCACCACAGAGCTGATGATGTCGAGCGTGCTGCCGTTGTAGGTCTGCGTGCCGGTCGCGGTCAGAACGCCGGTGCTGGTGTTCAGCGAGAAGCCGAAGATCTGCGTGTTGTTGACAATCTGTGTGAGGCCGGGCGAAAGGATGGACTTGCCCGAGGTGGAAACGTAGACAAAATTGCCGGCGGTGACGGTGATGCTGTTCGGTGTCAGGCCGCTGACGGGAAAGTACGATGCGCTGTTGCCGGGATTGACGACCGGCGTGCCCAGTGTGCCGGGGCCGGTGCTGCAGAGGCTGGAGGTGTTCGCCGTTGCGTTGAGCGGCTGGATGGGATACACAACCACTGCTCCGGGGCCGGGGACTGAATCTGTATAGCCGGGCTGATAGCCTGTGGCGACAATCAGAAATTTGCCACCCGGATCAATGGCCATGGCCGTGGGGAAGCTGGTGGCGCTGGGCGTGTTGTAGGTGCACTGCGCGTAAATTTTTCCGTCGGTACCGATGGCGTTTTCTACGATGGTGGAGTCATCATGATTGGCGACGTAGAGAAACAAACCGTTGGGCGAGGTGACCATGGCAACAGGATTGCGTCCGCCGGCCGGGAATGGCGCGTCGGGCATCAGGCTGAGCGTACCGGAGGCACCATCAATCTTGTAAGCATAGATGGTACCCGGGCTGACCTTGGACGATGTGACGTAGAGAAATGCGACCGTGTGCCCCCAGCTGCAGGCAGAAATGGTGAGCGACATTGCGGTAAGGGCAACGGCTGCCAGGATGCCACGGCCAAACTGACTGAACTTCATGAAATTCCTTTAGTGAACGCCGCGGAACAGCGTAACTGCGCGGGCAAAATTATGACGGTAAGTGTCCAGATGCCATTGTAAAAGGTGGCGAATGATTCTGCCACCCCAAGTGGGCGAAAGCGGGCGAAATTATGGGGGTAAAACAATCGGCCCACCATGCGGATGGTCGCTTGGACCAGGGCTGGCGGGCCGATTGGCTGTCTTGCAGACGGTTTGATTACGGCTGCACAATCTGTGTGGCGTGGTTGCCGGCGGCCACTGCAACGACCGCTGTCGGCTGGGCGCCTGTGTTGAACGGCGTATTCTCCACTGCGGTGAGCACGCCGGTATTGGCGTTCAACTGCAGAGCGCTGACCGAATTGTCCAGATAATTTGCGGTGAACAGATACTGTCCCAGGGCCGGCTCAATGCAGATGGCGGTGGGATAGGTTCCAACCGAATCCGTATTGTTAGACGAGGTCAACGGTATGGTCGAAGGCGCGCCGGTGGTGACGTTGAGCGCGTACGGCGAAACCGTGCTGGTGTTGTAGTCCGTCAGGTAGAGATACAGGCCACGCGGATCAATGGTGACTGCCTTCGGGAATGCGCCGGTGATGTACGGCGAATCAATCATTGGGGTCAGCGTACCGGTGCTGGTGATGTTGTAGGTAATCAGCTGGTTAGCTGCCGAGTCGGTCACGTAGACATACTTGGCGGTGGGGCCGCTGACGACGCTGTACGGTGCAACACCTGCGGCGAACGATGCCGGTGATGTGGGCGTCAGCGCGCCGCTGGTGGCATTCAGCGAGAAGGCCAGAACCTGCGCATCGCTGCGGTCCACCACATACACGTAGTAGATGTGGTTGGTCTCAACAAAGTCGGTGACATTCAGGCCGGTGGGGTTGTTGCCAACCGAGTAGGCCGTGCCGGTGCCGAGGTTGCCATTGGAAGAGCTGAGCGGATACACAGCGATGCCGCCGGTTCCCGTGGTGCCTGTCTTGTAGGTGTAAATCACCAGCAGATTCAGGCCTTCAGGATCGGTGGCAAGAAAGGTGGGATTATTTCCCGTGCCGGGGAGCTTGACCACCGGGCCGGCGGTCAGGGTGCCGTCTGCAGCAATGTTGAACTGCGAGATGCTGGCGCTGCCATTATTGGCCACGTAGAGGTACTTGCCGTTGGGCGAGACCACTTCCGCTACCGGGTCTGTACCGCCGGCGGGGTAGGTGGCAATCGCCGTCAAGGAGCCGGTCTGGCTGTCGACGTTATAGGCTTGCACGCTGCTGGAGGTTGCCGTGGTGACGTAGAGATAGTCGACGGCATAGCCGACACTGCAGGCCGAGATGGTGAGAGACATTGCGGTCAAGGCAATGGCTGCAAGAGCTATCCGGCCGAACTGACTGAACTTCATGCGATTCCTTCGGTCCTATGCCCTCTGGCTGGAAGGCCGGAGCGGCTGAGAATGGTACGGATCGGGTCCTCAGAGCATTGTAAAAGCTGGCGATGGTTTGTGCCATAGCCGAGGAGGAAAACCGTTGTGCCTAGAGCAGATGCTCAGGGCGTGAAAGAAACGGCCCGCCGGGGTAAATCTGCCCAGCAGGCCGCTTCTGGAGACGAATACTCCGGCAATGACTAGCTGGTGATGCCGGTTACCACAACACACGTTGGCTGGAAGTTGGTTTCAACTGTGCCATTGTCTGAAACGGTGAAGGTATTGGTACGGTTGAGCGGAGAGAGCTGACCGGTGTTCTGGTTGAGCAGCTTGCCGACCACAGTGCCGTCGTTGAAGTTGGCTGTATAGAGGTACTGGTTGCTCGGATCCTCAACACCGCAGATGGGACGCGAGCCCGTTGCATAGGGGCTGTCGGTCAGCTCAGTCAGTCGGCCCGTGGTGGAGTCAATGGTGTAGGCCGAGATGGAGCTGCTGGGTGCGGTGGAGTACGACGGGTTGGCCGCCGTATTCAGCACATAGAGGAACTTGGTGTGCGTATCCGCCAAGATGTAGTCCGCATTCAGAGCCGAGGGGCTGAGTGCCGTCGGTCCGCCGACCAGGGCCTGCAGGTTTCCGTTCGCACCGATGGTGTACGGATAAATCATGCTCTGCGTCTGGTCAAACTGATAGAAGTATTTGCCCGAGGGCTCCGTTGCGAAAGCAGTGATGCTGTCGCCAAGGGTGCCGGCTGCCTGAAACTCCGTGGTGTTGGAAGAGGGCAGGGTGAGCTGGCCATTGGTGCCGTTGATGGCGTAGAGCGTGAAATACTCGCCCGTGGCCGAACCGGTCGCGCCGTGGTCCAGCACATAGATGTAGCTGCCGCCGGCGGTCATTCGCATGGTGATGGGCGACTGGCCAACGGGGAAGTACGGAATCAGCGTGTTGCCGCTG
>CAIZGA010000280.1 GCA_903932385.1 uncultured Acidobacteriota bacterium | reverse complement strand
TCATCCAGCTTGGCGGCAAATTTTTCGCGCCCGCCCAGCAGGTTTGCGAGACCTTGTACATCGTGCGGCACCAGCCACAACGTGGACCAGCCCGAAGCTTCCTTCATCATGAAGTTGTAATACGGCTCGCCGGGATCAAAAGGTGAGATCCACTTTCCATCGGCTGTTTTTCCGCGCATGAATCCAACGCTGGAATCAAAAACATTCTGGTAGTTGTGCGCGCGCTTCTCAAACATTGCCGCGTCATCCAACTTGCCAAGCTTTCTGGCGTACTCGGCCATCGCGTGGTCGTCCCAGCTGTACTCCAGCGTGGTTGCCGCACCGGCGGTGCCGCCTGCGTACGGCGGGCTTGGATTTCGATCCGGAATAATATCGGCAATCCATCCTTGCTGCAGATATTCCGCCAGATAGTGTCGCGGCCCATTCGGATCCATTGCATTCTTGCGTAGATATTCATACGCGCTGGCCCAATCGAAATTCAATCCGCGTACCCAATCGCCCAGATACATCTGCACGGCATGATCGCCGTGGAAGGACGTTCCCATGTATCCGGACTCACGCGCCATATCGAGCTGCGAACGCAGGATGTCGACTTTCACTTCCGGCTCCAGCAGCGTCAGCAACACGACTTGATCGCGACCGGTGTCCCAGTAGGGAACGGGGCCGTAGCGGTTGTACGTGGCGGTGTAGACCTTGGCGTCGAGCCCGGTGTATTGCTCGCCGGTCTGTGCCTGCAACCGTGGGCTGGCAAAGGAGTGCATCAGGCAGGAGTAAAACAACATGCGTTCTTTTTCGGTGCCGCCGGAAACTTCAATCTGGTCCAGCTTGTCGGCCCATGCTGCCTCCGCTTTTTTGTGGATGCCGTCGAAATCCCACGCCGGATCTTCTTCACGCAATCTACGCTCGGCCATTGCATAGCTAATGCCGTACGCAATCTTCATCAGCACCTGTTCGCCTTTGGCGGTTGCAAATTGCAGGTACGCACCGGCGTAGTTGCCAGCGATGGCGCGCACACCCGGGTCAACTTCCTTGTCGCCAATCAGCGGTACGGTAATGGATTCATTGCCGGTCTTGGTGGGAATCTGTCGGAAGACGCCATAGGCACGAAATGGCCGTGAAAATTCTGCAACAAAATAGGTTGGGATGCTCTGGTCTTTTTTCGGTCCCTGCCTGCGACGCAGCGTCGCACCGCGAACCATGTGGTCGCCGACGATTTCAACATTGCCCCCGGAACGCTCCACATCCAACAGCACCTGTGATTTTTCTGACTTGGGAAATGTAAAGCGATAGATGCCGGTCCATGTAGTCGCCGTCATCTCCACTTTGGTTTCAAAATCATTCAGGTAGACGCTGTAATATCCGGGAGCGGCTTTCTCGGTTGCCTTGTCGTAGACCGAACCGGAACGCTCCGGCGGCACCGTGAAGTCGCCGACCACCGGCATCACAATGGGGCCGCCATCGGCACCGCTGGTAAAGCCATACATCATGCGGTTCGGATAATAGTATGGCGCGCGTACGCCGGCGGAATACGCCAGGTCAGTATTGTTGTTGATGGGCCCCAGTTCAGTGGAACCATGCGGCAATACCGCGCCCGGCATGATGAGTCCCGAATAAAGATGTTCGCCGGGCGGTGGTGCATTGCCGATGAGTTTCGGGTCATCCAACGGTGCGGTGCCCACCAGGCCGTTGGCATAATCCAGCGGCCGCTTGCCACCGGATGCCGCGTTCTGCCCCAGTGAACTCACCAGTACAAAGCAGCCCGCAAACAGCACTGCTGTTAGCTTCCATTGATTCCTATGCATGTATCCCTCGTGCGCCGTTTGTGCGACGCCGGTAATTTCCGGTTCGCTGCCATCATACTCATTTCAATGTTTGGTGTTCAGTGTCGCAGAATAATATTCCACGCCGTTACTGTATGTATTACGGTAAATTCACTTGTCAGTAGCGGATATCCGCAGCCACACTTCTCTTGCTTCCAATTGTGAGGAATCCAACATCATGAACAGCAGGCCCGCAGCATCCAACTTTGGCATTATCCAATTCTTACCGAAAGCCGCTGTAGTTTTTCTCGCAGCCGCCACCTGTTTTGCCACCGCCGTTGCACAACAGCCGAAGCCGGCACCCAAAGCCACACCCATCTACCGCCAGGCAAAGCAGCCGGTGGAAAAGCGTGTCGACGATCTGCTCTCGCGCATGACGCTCGAAGAAAAAGTTCGTCAGTTAGATATGTATTCCGGAGCCAGCAGCTTTGCCAGCAAGATCAGTCCGCTGGAACATACCTATGCCGCAGATGACGCCACCTTCCTGACCGATAAAGCAGAGAAGTTGTTAGGCAATCTAGGAGCCGGCAGCATACATGACTTGTATCCGCAGCCGCAGATGGCCAACACCATTCAGAAGTGGGTGATTGATCACAATCGGCTCGGCATTCCCGCAATTTTTATTGAAGAAGCCCTGCTGGGTTATGCCACCGGCACGGTCTTTCCATCGCCACTGAATCTTGCCGCAACCTGGGACCCGAAGATTGCCCAGCATACCGGCGCGGCGATTGCGTCGGAAACCCGCGCCAATGGCGTGCATATGATTCTTGGTCCGGTGCTTGATTTGGCGCGCGAGCCTCGCTGGGGACGCATTGAAGAAGACATGGGCGAGGACCCGTACCTGACCGGCCAGATGGGGCTGGGCTACGTGCGCGGCGCGCAGGGAGACGATCTCACTTCCGACCACAATGTTGTTGCCGAGCCAAAACACTTCGTCGCACATGGCTCGCCCGAAGGCGGCAACAATACCAACCCCGTGCACATCGGCGAGCGCGAACTACGCATGGTGATGTTGAAGTCCTTCGAGCCATCCATTGAACAAGGCCATGCGTTGGGCGTGATGGCTGCGTATCACGAAATCGATGGCATCCCTATCACCGGCGACCCG
>CAIZGA010000279.1 GCA_903932385.1 uncultured Acidobacteriota bacterium | reverse complement strand
TGGAGCGGAACCTGATTTTTGATTTGCGTGCATTGTTTGTGCAGACGCTGGCTGCCAAAGCTGTTCTTGATTTGACGCGGGCGGAACTGGACTACTACGACAAGGTACTGGAGATCAGCCGCGAACAATTCAAGGCGGGCGATATTGCCAGCGTGGATCTGGATCGGCTGGAGTTGCAGCGCGTGCAGTATGAGGCGGATTTGCAGGCGGCCATTGTTACGCTGCGCACGTCGAAGATCCAACTGCAGCAATTGTTGAATGACCGCACGCCGGTGGAACAGTTTGATGTGACCGGGCCGTTTGATTTCGCAGAGAAATTGCCGCCGCTGGTTGATCTGCGCCAGATTGCGATGGAGAACCGGCCGGACTTAAAGGCGGCGCTGGAAAGCGTGCAGCAGGCAAACACCAATCACAAGCTGGCGATTGCGAATGGCTCAACAGACCCGACCTTCAGCGGGTGGTACACGTACAACAGCTCCACCAACAATATGTATGCGAACCAGACGGTAGGCGTGAATGTGAGCGTGCCACTGCGCATCTTTGACCGCAACCAGGGCGAGAAGCAACGGACGCTGCTGGACATGGACCGCAATGCGAAGCTGCAGGATGCAAGTGTCGCGCAGGTGTACAGCGATGTGGATTCGGCGTACGCAGTGGTGGAGAGCAATGTGAATCTGCTGGTGCCATACAAGCAGAAATATCTGGCGCAGGCCACGCGCGTGCGGGACACGATTTCATTTTCATACCAGCACGGCGGCGCATCGTTGCTGGACTTTTTGAATGCGCAGAGCGACTACCGCAATGTGCAGATCAATTACATCAACTTGGTGGGCGCGTATCTGACCGCGGCAAGCCAGTTGAATTTATCGGTTGGCCACGAGGTATTGCCATGACGGAAACGCGAGTACAACAGCGTGGGCGGCGAGCCATTGCATGTGCCATGGCAGTGGTGCTGCTGGCATGCGGTTGCAAAGACAAAGCTGCAACAGCTCCAAGCTCGGTGACGATTGTTCCGGCTGCGGACGGGTCGCTGGTGGCCGTGGACCACCCGGAGCAGTTTCCGCTGGCGACGGCGGCTGAGTACGACACGGTTTCAACTTTGAATGCAACGGGTAGCGTGTTTCCAGACATCCAGCGCGCCGTGCCGGTGATTACGCTGGCGAATGGACGCGTGACGGACATCCGAGTGAAGCTGGGCGATACGGTTCACAAGGGGCAGTATCTTATGTCGGTACGCAGTGACGACATTGCCGGGGCTTATGCGCAGTACCGCATGGCCGTGGCCGATGAAGTATTGTCGCGCAAACAACTGGATCGCTCGCAACTGCTGTATGACAAGGGCGCGTATCCGCGCAGCCAATTGGAGATTGCGCAGGACACCGAGGACAAGGCGAAGGTGGCCGTGGAGACGATGGCCGAGCACATTCGGCTGATGGGGATTGAGAATCCCGACTCGCCGCAGGTGGGCACGCTAAAGGTGACAGCGCCGATTAGCGGCGTAATCATCGCACAGAATGTGACGCCGGAATCTGCCACGGGCAACAGCCTGACCGGATCGCCGAATGCATTTACGATTGTCGACCTCTCGAGAGTCTGGGTGGTCTGCGATGTTTACGAAAATGATTTGTCGGAAGTGCATCTGGGCGATGCGGCAATTCTGCATCTGAATGCATATCCCGACAGGCCACTGCGCGGAACGGTGAGCGACATTGGCGCGGTGCTGGACCCGAATATCCGCACGGCCAAGGTGAGGATTGAAGTGGAGAACCCGGGCGGCATGTTGCGCATCGGCATGTTCGCCACGGCAACTTTTCACGGAAGAAAAAAGCTGGTGCAAACAGCGGTGCCGGCGAAGGCGATTCTGCATCTGCATGACCGCGACTGGCTCTACATTGCCGATCCGAAGGACAACGGAAAATTCCGCCGCATGAGCATTG
>CAIZGA010000278.1 GCA_903932385.1 uncultured Acidobacteriota bacterium | reverse complement strand
TGCGCGTTCCGGCGGGTCGTCGAACAACACATATTCGCTGCTGGGTGCGTTGCGCGCCTCGGCGCAACTGGTGAGTTATGAACTGGCGCTGGGGCTGTCGCTGGTGGGCGTGGTGATGCGCGCCGGCTCGCTGAGCATGCGGCAGATTGTTGCCAGCCAGTCGGCACACGGCATTTTTACGTGGAATGTTTTCGGCGGGCTGCAGTTTGTGGGTTTCTTTGTCTACCTGATGTCGGCCTATGCGGAAACCAACCGCGCGCCGTTTGATTTGCCGGAAGCAGACAGCGAACTGACGGCCGGCTACCACACCGAATACAGCTCGATGAAGTTTGCGATGTTTTTCATGGCCGAGTACGCCAACATGATTATGGTGGGCTGTGTGGCCACGCTGATGTTCTTCGGCGGCGCGGGCAGTCCCTTCGGCAACCTGTTTCCGAATTTTGGCGGGCCGATTGTTCAGGCCGCGTTGCCGGTGTTCTGGTTTGTGGCAAAAGTTTTTGCGTTTCTGTTTCTCTACATCTGGGTGCGCGGCACAGTGCCACGCTTCCGTTATGACCAGCTGATGCGGTTCGGCTGGAAATTTCTGCTGCCGCTGGCGATTGCGAACATCGTCTTCACCAGCCTTGTCTACGCGTTGCACAGTTAACGCAGGCACGCAGGCAGCTGCAACCACGGCATACGGCGGGATGCTCCGCGCGCGCCGGCTTTAGAATGGGAAGTCGCGTGATTGACGCGGCCAACCGAAATAGACGGGACGACTCGAACGATGCATCTGGCACTGTTCCTCATCTTCGGCGCACTCTGCCTGGCGGGCGCACTCAACCTGCTGCTGCAGCGGCATCCCATCAACAGCGCGCTGTCGCTGATTGTGGTGATGACTTCGCTGGCAGTGCTGTACCTGCTGCTGGGTGCGGAGTTTCTGGCCGCGGCGCAGATCATCGTCTACTCCGGCGCCATCATGGTGCTGTTTGTCTTTGTCATCATGCTGCTGAACGCGGGCGAAGAGGTGCACACCAATGGCAGCCATGTTGCCTACTGGGTGGGCCTGCCCGGTCTGGCCGCGTTGCTGGCCTGCCTGACCTGCATCTACATCACGGCACAGCATGTGTTGGGTGGGTTGCCACTGGGCGGAACGCTGGATAATCCTACGCCGAACATCATTGAAGTCAGCACGCTGCTCTTCCGCGATTTACTGCTTCCCTTTGAAGTCACCTCGGTGCTGATTCTGGTGGCGATTCTTGGCGCCGTGGTGCTGGCGCGGCGCGACGAAGAAGGTGGCGGGCAATGATGACATTGGCATTCTTTATGAGTCGCGCACAGAGCGTGACTTTTTGGACAAGCATCATGACGGCCCTTTTCTGCTCGATGATTAGTGTGTTTATTTCCACGCGGAAAGCTGCTGGCAAAAAGAAGTGCAAGGAGAAGGAGACGAAATCATGACCATGCTCCTATCCACGCAATTGCTGCATGCCGCGGTGCCGGTTTCGTTCTATCTGATATTGGCCGCGATTTTATTCTGCATCGGCGCCTGCGCGTTTCTCATCCGCCGCAACATCATCACCATGTTTATGGCGATTGAGCTGATGCTGAATTCCGTGAACCTGACCTTTGTGGCCTTTGCCGACATGTGGCACAAGGTGAGCGGACAGATTTTTGTTTTCTTTGTGATGGTGGTGGCGGCGGCAGAAGCGGCCGTCGGACTCGCCATCATCATCGCCATTTTCCGCGCCCGCAAGACGCTGAACGTTGACCAGATTGATTTGATGAAACTATGACGCCGATGCCGTTACAACTTCTCTGGCTGGTGCCGCTGCTGCCCTTTGCCGGCTTTCTGCTGAACGGCCTGGCCGGGCGCAGGTTGACCAAGCAGTTGGTGGCCGCGATTGCGCTGGCATCCACCGGCGGCTCGCTGCTGCTGGTGCTGTGGCTGGTGGCTTCCAGCTGTGGCTCCGTCACGCTTACCGGTCCCGCGTGGATTACCGCCGGCTCACTGAGCATACCGTTTGCATTTTCTGTGGATGCACTGACCCGCGTGATGCTGCTGGTGGTCACCGGCGTCGGCTTCCTCATCCACATTTACTCCACCGCATACATGGAGCATGAGGAGGGCTACTGGCGCTTCTTCGCGTATCTCAACCTGTTCATGTTCTTCATGCTGGTGCTGGTGCTGGCGGCGAACTTCCTGCTGCTGTTTGTTGGCTGGGAAGGCGTCGGTCTGGCGTCGTACCTGCTCATCGGTTTTTACTTCAAGAAAAAATCCGCGGTTGACGCCGGCAAAAAAGCTTTCATCGTCAACCGCGTGGGCGATTTTGGCTTCCTGCTGGCCATGCTGATGCTGGTGGCACACTTCGGAACGCTGAGTTTCTCCGCAGTCTTCGCGCAGGTTGCCGCGCATCCTGAATGGCAGGGTGGATTTTTGACTGCGATTGCATTACTGCTCGTGGTCGGCGCTACAGGAAAATCCGCACAGATACCGCTGTACGTCTGGCTGCCGGATGCGATGGAAGGCCCGACGCCGGTCTCCGCGCTGATTCACGCTGCAACCATGGTCACTGCGGGCAT
>CAIZGA010000277.1 GCA_903932385.1 uncultured Acidobacteriota bacterium | reverse complement strand
CTGCTCATCGGCATCATCGGAATTCTCTGGTACACAAACACCGCGCAATTCGCTGCGCTGGTGCGGCAGCGTGTGCAGGCATCGATGGCCGCAGCCACCGGCGGGCGCGTGGAGTTACAAAGCTTCCGCTGGGACATGTGGCGACGCAACATCATTGTGGATGGCGTGACGGTGCATGGTTTGGAAAAAGCCGGCGAGGCGCCCTACATGCATGTGGACCATGTGGAAGCGCAGCTGCGCTGGTCAGGATTTTTCTTCAGTTCGTATGTGTATCTGGAATCGCTGCGCGTGGTTCATCCCAGCTTCCATTTGATTGTGGCGAAAGACGGCACCACCAACCAGCCGCATCCGGCACATGAGATGAATTCGATACAGCAGACACTGCTGGACATGGCGGTTTCACAAATCTCAGTGGAGCAAGGCGTGGCCGTCATCAATACGCATGCACTGCCGTTTGATTTTGCCGCACGCAATGCAACGCTGAAGTTGAAATACGTTGCCGCCACACCGGGCACCACTGACGACGCGCACGCGGAACGCTACACCGCAGACTTCTCCAGCGATGATGTACACACGCGCACTTTTACTGAAGCGCAGGTGGCGTCTCGTATGCAGGGCCAGTTCCTATTTACGCGTGATGCATTTCATCTGCAGAATTTCCGTTGGAACACTGCGGCCACGGAACTTGATGCCGTCATGGACTTGACCAACTTCAGCCATCCGCAATGGCGCGGTGTTGTCACAGGCACTGTGGACATTCACGAAGTTGCGGCGCTCACCGGCATTGACGGATTTAGCGGAGGCATCGCGCACATCAATCTGAACGCGCACAGTTGCGACAATGTGAAACAAACGACAACACATAAATCGTTGTTGCAACTGAAGCAGGAGCGGTCCCCGATTGCGCAGCGCACGTGCACAGAAAATTTCATTGTGGAAGGATCGCTGAGCGGCAGCCACGCCGCCTGGAACAACCAGTTTGTGCAGGTTGAGACGCTCGATACTTCAACGCAGGTTTATGTAACGCCGGATGAAATGGATTTCCTGAACATGCATGCAACGCTGGCCGACGGTGCCAATGGCCGCGGCGATTTGCACATGTACAACTTCATGACCGACGCGCCGAAGACTCCGCTGCACGGCGTGCTGGATGCACATGTTGTCGACGTGCCATTGCATGATGTTTTGGTTTCACTGGCTCCAAAGCAATATGCGGCTCTCGAATACAACACCGCCTCCACCGGTGACGTGCATGTGGAATGGGGCATGACAGTCCCGCAAGCGAGTGTGCATGGCAGCCTGCAGCAGCGTGCGATTTCCGGTGCGGCAGGCGTTCCCATCAACGGCGTGGTGCAGGCATCCTACACCGGCGCCAGTAACACCATTAAGATTGCCAGCCTCGCGCTGACAACGCCGCAATCGAACATCGATGTTTCCGGCGTACTCGGCGTGATGAACGGCGACCCGCTGACCACGCTGCACACAGACATCACCACGCACAATCTTGGCGAGTTCGATTCCCTGCTGCACACGCTGAAGGTTTCCGGCAAAGTTTTCGGCAAAGACGAGACCACTATCCTGCGAGGCAGTGCGGAGTTCCACGGCAACCTTGCCGGACCGTTGCAGCAGTTGGACCTACGCGGGCACTTGAGCGCAAGCAATGTGGATGCCCCCGCCGGCAGATTAGTAACCGCGTACAACTGGCTGCAGCCCGATATTCACCTCGATGCTCTGAATGCCGATCTTGAAATTTCTCCGGCAGGCCTAAGCGTTCGCGATGCACGTTTACAGCTCGGTGCTGGTTCGATGGATTTGCATGGGCAGCTGCATCCATCCACAGTTCTGCGCGCTAACCCGTCGCCGCGTAGTCGCAGCTATTCAACAACAGTGTGGGATAAAAATTCCCTGGTAGATGCATCGCTTGATTCACACAGCTTCCCCATCGCCGCCCTCTTCAATATTCCGATGACCGGCGCACTCGATGCCGATGCACACCTTACCGGCACGTTGTCGCAACCTATCGCCACTGGAAAACTAAATGCGCGCAACGGCACGATGGGCGGCAGTAGCGTAAGCGAACCATATCGATTGCTGACGACCACTCTTACGTCGCAGGGCTCGTTGTGGTCGCTGCAGAAAGCTACGCTGACCATGCCCGCCGGAACAGTGACAGGCGATGCCAGCTTCGACAGCATTTCGTCGCGCATCACATGGCATCTACACACCGTTGGATTTGCACTGAATAAATTGCAGTCGATTGCCCCACGCACCGGCCTGACCGGAATGCTGGATGCCGATGCCAGCGCTGCCGGCACTGCAGAGAATCCAGGAATTCGCGGCACACTCAGTATCCATTCTCTCGCGCTGGTGCATCAGGATGCAGGCCGACTGGATGCAGATCTGCACAGCAGTGGACACCAACTCATCTATAACCTGCACTCGGATGCATTTGGCGGACACTTCGAAGGCCAGGGCCAAAGTTCGCTCGACGTCGGCCACATGACGCAGATGCATGCCTCGTTCAGCGGACTGGACCTTGCCCCGCTGCTGCAACTTTCGCGCTTCCGCATGAGTGGACACTCGGAGTTAGGTGGGGAAATTTCGCTGAACGGGCCACTGGGCGAACCGGCCAAACTCACCGGCAATGCCATCATCAACCGCTTCCACATGGAGCTTTCCGGCATTGCATTGGAAGCAGCCGAGCCGCTGCACCTCAGCATGGCGTCGAATGTTCTTCATCTGGACCAGGTTCACATCACCGGGCCGGACACGAATGTACACATCTCTGGCGCGACGGAGTTTGCTCGCGTAAATTCGTTGCGAGTTCATACCGATGGATCCGTCAATTTAAAAATCCTGCAGACCTTTGATCCCGATTTACTTTCCAGTGGACAGATAACGTTCAGCGTGGACGCCAACGGTGCGTTGGCAGCACCCGACTACAGCGGCAGCGTTCACATCAACAACGCGGCGTTGGCGCTGACTGATTTGCCGAATGGCCTGAATCAGATTAACGGCGCGCTTGCCTTCAATCGCGACCGGCTGGAAGTTCGCCAGCTGACGGCGATGACCGGTGGCGGCATGATTTCGCTCGGTGGCAGCATCACGTTGCGCGACGGCATCTATGCCGACATCACTGCGCGCGGACATGACAATCGCATTCGATATCCGCAGGGCGTTTCTTCCTCGGCAGACACCGACCTGCGCCTGCAGGGCACGCCAAGCAACGCTCTGCTAAGCGGCAACGTATTGCTAACGCGGTTCGGCATTAATCAGGAATTTGATTTCTCTGCGCTGGCCACGAATGCCTCGGGTGTTACTGCGCCACCAGACCCGAATGCGCCCTCCAGCCATCTGCGACTCGACGTGCATATCACTTCCGCGCCACAGCTGGATTTCCAAAACTCCTACGCAAAATTGGTGGGCGATGTGGATCTGAATTTGCGTGGCACTGTTTCCACGCCCAGCGTTCTTGGCCGCATCAATATTTCTGAAGGCAGCGCCAGCTTTGCCGGAACGCATTATCAACTACAGAGCGGTGCCATCACATTCACTAACCCAGTGCGCATTGAGCCGCTCGTAAATCTCGATGCCACCGCGCGCGTTCGCGATTACGACATCTACATTTCGCTGCACGGCACACTTGCGAACCTGCGGCCGAATTATCGTTCAGAACCTCCGCTGCCGCAGTCAGACATACTTGCTTTGCTGGCATTGGGTCGCACACAGCAGGAGGCGCAGATCTACCAGCAGCAGCAGGAGCAGGGCGGCGCAGATACGAATGACAACACGCTGCTCGGCGGCGCGCTCAACCAGACCGTCAGCAACCGCGCCCAACGGCTCTTCGGTGTGGGCTCGGTCAAGATTGACCCGACCTTCATCGGCACGCTTGGCAACTCCTCGGCGCGCATCACGGTG
>CAIZGA010000276.1 GCA_903932385.1 uncultured Acidobacteriota bacterium | reverse complement strand
CGAAGGTCTTCGATATAACTGCTCAAATCTTTGGGAGATACGGAAATCAGCAAACCGCCGCGTTTCTGCAGAAATTCAGAAAGCTGTTCCATGTCGCGCGCGTAGGCCTCGCAGCTCAGCGGCCGCAGACCTCGCTCCACGCGAAGATAGCCGATATATTCGCGCAGCAGCAACGCGTCGCCGGATTTTGCCGGATTATCCATTCAATGTGATTATCGGCGAGCCTGCCACACGCTGCGCCCCGCCTTCCTGCACGGGTATCTACTTCGTCAGCAGAGCTGTGATTTCAGCCACTTTTCATGGGAAATTCGCAATGCATCCTGCAAAATAGAGATGGATACAGTCTTTTGAGACGAAAGAGCCTCCAGAATCATCGAACTATATGTAGCGAGCATTACGAGGAACCATGAACATGCATTCGAAGACAGCAGAAATTGAAGAACTTCCCACCGCAAAAATTCTCCGCCAGGAAGCATTCACCAGCTCCGTGCTGGAACTACAGCCACGCGTAGCCGTGTTCGACTGCGACGGTACGCTCTGGGGCGGTGACTCCGGCTCCGGCTTTATGTTGTGGACGATGGAGAGTGGCCTGCTCTCGCGCAACAACAGCGACTGGCTGGATGCTCGCTACCGCCAATACCATCGCGGCGAAGTAAGCGAATACACCATGTGCGCCGAAATGGTGCAGATTTACAAAGGCATCAGCGAACATGAGATGCGTGAAGCCGCGCGTGAATATTTCCGCCTGCATGTGGAGAAGAATATCTTTGCGGAAATGTTGCCGCTGCTGAAAAAACTGCATGAAGGCGGCACCGAGATCTGGGCTGTGAGTTCGACCAACAACTGGGTGGTGGAAGAAGGCGTCAGCCGCTTTGGCATCCCGCCGGAACGGGTGATTGCTGCCACAGTGCGGGTGGAGCATGGCATTGCCACCGAAGAAATCCTGAATGTGCCCACCGATGAAGGCAAGGCGGAGTCACTGCGCCGCGCCAATCGTTCGACACCCGATGCCGTCTTTGGCAATTCCGTGCATGATGCTGCCATGTTGCGGCTGGCGCGGCAGCCGTATGCCGTCAATCCCACAGAAGCGTTGTTGCGGATTGCTGCCGAATCGGGCTGGAATGTGTATCATCCGGCGGCACTTGTAACCGGAAAATAAGGCACCACACCCCGGGCCCCAATTGGATGAAGCTAATCCTGCAGATCGAACGTCTACTATAGAGAGACGATGGCGGCCAAACTGACACAACCGGATGAGAAGCCCGCATCTGCCCGCGGGCGATTGAGATATGTCGTGGCCGCGCTTATCCTGCGCGAATATTCGGGCGTTCTGGAAGTTCTCATCTGTCAGCGTAAGGCCGATCAGGCAATGGCGTTGAAGTGGGAATTTCCGGGTGGAAAGATTGAGCCAGGCGAGACTCCCGAGGAAGCATTGCGCCGCGAATTGAACGAGGAACTCGGCATTGAGGCGGTCATTGGCAAACCTCTGACACGCGTCCGGCACAATTATCGCAATGGCAGTGCGGTGGATTTACGGTTCTTTATCGTGAATGAATTTCAAGGCGAGTTGGAGAACCGAATCTTCAACAACATCCAATGGAGCCAGTTGCCTGCTCTGCCCAGCTTTGATTTTCTAGCGGCCGACCTCGGTCTGGTGCGCGATCTGGCCGATGGCAAACTTCTGTAGCTGCAATCGCGTTATTGAACCATCTGTCTCCACGACCCGCCCACCAGTACCAGCGACATTCCAATCACAATCGCCGCGGTCAGCCATGCAATGGCATTGAACCACCATTGATTGGTATAGGTACCCATCAATTCTTTTTTGTTAATCAAGATCAGCATG
>CAIZGA010000275.1 GCA_903932385.1 uncultured Acidobacteriota bacterium | reverse complement strand
GTGTGAGTTTGCCGTTCACGTGCAGGTCATCGACGACAACGATATGGTCGTACTCATTCGCGATGCAATCGGTGCGCTGCTTGAAGTTTTTCTCATCTTCGGGCGACCACCAATCGACCAGATTGCCGTGGCCGTCAAACTCGGCACCCTTGTCATCGAAGCCGTGGGTGAGTTCGTGGCCGATGGTTTCGCCGATGTGGCCGTAGTTCACTGCATCGTCGGCAGCGGTGTCATAGTTGGGCGGCTGCAGATATCCGGCGGGGAAGTTGATGCTGTTGGTGGTGTCGCTGTAGTAGGCGTTCACCGTGGGCGGAGACATTTCCCACTCGGTGCGGTCGACGGGCTTGCCGATTTTGTTGAACTCGCGATCATTTTCAAAGATGCGGGCGCGCAGCAGGTCGCCCATCGGATCATCGGCGTTGATGATGAGGCTGGAGTAGTCGCGCCACTTGTCGGGATAGCCGATTTTTTCCGTCACGAGGTGGAGCTTCTCTTTCGCCTTCACCTTGGTGGCGGCGCTCATCCAGTCAATCTGGTCGAGGTCGGCGGACATGGCGGCTTCAATCGTCTTGGCCATGGCGAGCATCTGCGCCTTGTTGGCGGCGGAGAAATACTGGCTGACGTAGACCTGGCCGAGCGCTTCGCCAAGTGATCCATCGGTTGCATTGGAGCAGCGCTTCCATCGCGCGGCCTGTTCGGTTTCGCCTTCGAGCTTCTTGCCGTAGAAGTCAAAATTTTCTACGTCGAAGGCCTTGGGCAGGCGGCTGGCCACGCTGGTGAGCAGTTCGTACTTCATGTACGCCTTGAGCGTGGAGAGGCTGGTGGTGGTGAGGACTTTGTTGAGCGCGGGGAAGTACGCGGGCACGGCAACGTTGAGCGAGGTGACGATGGGTGCACCGGTCATGCGCGAGAAGACGGCGAAGTCGATGATGGGGGCGCTCGCCTGCAACTGCTGCATGGTTTCGATGTGGTAGACGGCGGTGGGCTCGCGGCGTTCGACGTTGCTCATCGAGGCCTTGGCGAGTTCGGTTTCCATGGCGAGAACAGCGTTGGCGTCTGCAGTGGATGCGTCGGCGGATTCACCGAGCAGCTGCAGCATCTTGGCAACGTGTTCCACATATTGCTTGCGGGTTTCAATGTCCTTTGCGCCGGTGCGGGTGTAGTAACCCTTTTCCGGCAGGCCGAGCTCAGTCTGGTCGGCGACGGCGATTTGTTTGTCGGAGTCTTTGAAGTCGGTCTCTTCGCCGTAGCCGAAGAAGAGGCTGACGCCGAAGCGCTGCATGGCGCCGATGAGGGGCGAAAGCTGGCGCGGATTTTTTACCGCGTCGATGCGGTCGAGCCAGGTCTTAATATTTTTGGTGCCGTCTTTTTCGATGAGGTCGGTGTTCATGCAGGCGGCGTAGAAGTCGCCAATCTTCTGCGCGTTGGGCGTACGGGAAAGGCCGCCTTTGGATGCCTTCTCGAGAATGTCGCGCAGCAACTGCGTGTTGTACTGGCGCAGCACCATATACGGCGCGGTGAAGGGCATGTCGCCGGGGATGGGGTGGTTCTTGGCGAAGTTGCCGCAGGCGAATTTGTAGAAGTCGGTGCAGGGGTCGGCGGTCAGGTCAAGCGAGCTCTGGTCAAAGCCGGGGATGGGACGCATGGTCGCATCCGAGGCGACAGTGGCCGCCGACTGTGCATGGGCAGAGCGACAGGCCAGCAGAGCGACGGCGAGAAACGTGACGACGAAAATTTTTGTTTTGTAGGTCGAGAGCAGGTTCAGCAAGTATGCCTCCGAGAGAATCAAAAATTGCTGCAAAATAGCATGAAATCAGGATGCGTGGAACAAGTCAATTCGTCTACACAGTATCATCAACAAAGGCGTGATCAGGATGCGGTACGGGCTGGACATAATTCGCGGGATGCGGAAGGGGCTGCTGCTGGTTTGCATGGCGGCGACGATGCTGGCATCCGGAGC
>CAIZGA010000274.1 GCA_903932385.1 uncultured Acidobacteriota bacterium | reverse complement strand
CTGCCGAAGCGATAACCATAGACCGCTGTCTTCTGGAACCATGCAGCCGCTGCGTAAACCGAGGCTACAATCTGCGGCGTTGGATTTTTCATCTCCATAAAGTAGCTGACGATGGATGCGCTCTCGCCGCTGGAGATGGATGCCATCTCATAATTACGTGCAGAGGTAGGCTGCAAAGTCAGCGCATCATATTGTTGCGCCCATGCAGACTTGTGCCCGTTCTCCGTAGTCTGCAATTGCAGCAGGCAGGCGATGCCATGTTGTGCCGCAGCTGCCGCACGCTTACGCATCGCAGAGGGAATGGTTTCATAACCGGAGCTGCCCGCAGCCGCATCCAGCAGTACTTCTATCGCATGCAGCATGGCGTCATCGTTGATGGTGATGGCGTCGTGGTAGCCGCCTTCCAGCGGCCACACCTGCGGCCAACCACCGTTGGGATACTGCGATGCCAACATATATTCCACACCACGCTGGATCGAGCTTCGCATCGCTGTCGCTTCAGCATCGCGACCAGCAGTATGCAATGCCGCTACAACATACGCCAGAAAACGTATCTGCGTCCAGGTGGAGTCGTTGTCCAGCGTGGCAATGTAGTGCCAGTGTTCGTCCACCGGCTTGTCAAAATCTTCCGGATCGCTGAAGCGGTTCATGTTGTCAGTGTCATATCGGTCGCCCGGCGCGCGCGGCTTTGTTGCCATATCGATGTTCTTGCTCCAACCGCCATCGGGCACCTGATAGGTGATGACGTTGTGTGCAATCATCAACGCCTCCGCGCTTGCATACCACTCTGCCGGATGCGAGGTGTTCAGGCCGCTGGCGCTATGCCCGGCCGGTGCGGGATTGGAAACAGTGACGTGCGCCGCCGCCATCTCCTGCTGCAATGCCTGCTTGTCGGCCTGCTTCTGCAGGTTGGAGCGACTCAGATAATCGAGCCACGCCCGCTGCTCGCCGCGCGGCAGCTGAGCAATTCGCTCTGCCGTCACCGGTTGTGCAATCACATTGGTCCCAATGACCTTGGCTTGCACCGGTTGCAGGAGCGCCAGCACGGCAAATAGGAACTGAAATTTTAAAAAGCCAGAGAAACGCATAGATGGCTTTGTACGCTGGCGGGATTCCAATTGTCAAGAATTGGTCTGACCAATTTCACGCTGCATTTCCGCCCGCGCCATGCGTTACCCGCTATACTCGCGCCAGCATGTTGGCGCTACTGAAGCGAAAATTTTCATTGCCACTCGCTGCGGCTTGTCTGCTGGTCGCATTCATGGCGCTGGTCTGGTGGCAGGGCTGGTTGTTGCGTCTGCAGGTAACTGCAGTAGGTACCCTACCCGCAGATGGCAACCATCAGGATGTGGCACAACTGCAGCTCCACGGCTTTGGCCACCGTGATTGGAGCCATATTCGCGCAACACTCAACGGACAGCCCGCAATGGTGAATTCTGTATGGCCAGAGCCACCCAGAGTGTCACATTTGGCGCTAATCACAGTACAGTCGCCCGTGATGCCGGGAATTGCGAATCTGACCGTACAATCCAGGGGAGTGCTTCATCCACGGCGGCTCAGCTACCGCATACGCTATACGCCAACCTTTAGCGATGGATTTTCTGACGGCACGCCGGATTTTCTTCGCCTGCACTCACAGGAGGACCGCAACGCCTTCCGCGACTGGTTCACCCTGATTGCCGACCTTCTATATGAGCATCAGCCGCTGCCCAAGGGGGTGGATGACTGTGCCGGGCTGCTGCGCTACGCCTACCGCGAGGCCCTGGTGGCGCACAACGACCGCTGGCTGGCCGACGCCAAGGCCGACGGACTGCTGGATGTGATGCCGCCGCTGCCCTCCATCCGTCAGTACCACTATCCACAAACGCCGCTGGGGCTGGGCCTGTTTCGCACTTCAGTCGGCAGCTTCCAACCGGCAGACCTGACCAGCGGCGTCTATGCCCAGTTCGCAGATGCACATACTTTGATGCAGGCGAACACCCATCTCATCAGCCGCGATATCCACATGGCCCGGCCGGGTGACCTGCTTTTTTACCGACAATTGGGGCAAAATTCACCGTATCATTCGATGATTGTTACCGGACCCGAGAACAACTCCGAAAATGGCAGGCAAACGGTCGTCTACCACACGGGTCCGATTGGCAAGGATAAGGGCGAGGTGCGGCGCATGGAGATGACGGACCTGTTGCAGCATCCCGATGCGCGCTGGCGGCCTGTGCCGGCGAACCCGAACTTTCTCGGTGTGTACCGTTGGAACATCTTGCGGGAGGATGATTGAAGCGTCGCTGGCTGCATCTGCTCTCTCTTGCTCTGCTCTGCGTCGGCGCGCTCCCTGCGCACGCTGAGCCCGCGCGTTCCTTCAGCTTGAGCACCAGCAAGACGTTTGCGCCGGGCGAGAAACCGACCATCCATCTGTATGCACAGAATGAAGACATGCTGGAGTTCCGCATCTACCATGTGGAGGACCCTTCACATTTCTTTGCTGCTCTCGACAACCTGCACAGCTTCGGCGTGGAAGAGCGGTTCGGCCCGACAGAAAAAATTGATGAGCCCACGTTGCTCGAACGTTTCCATGACTGGAAACACCATCTCTGGTTTTTGATTCGCCAGTTCTTCCGCGATCAGGTGAGCTGGCACACGCGCGACACGCTGCGTGCCAAACAGGCGCAGATGGCGCGGCGGGAAAACATTGTCGGTGTGGCAGAGTTTGCCCAGGTACCTGTGTTGAACCAAAGCCAGTTGGTGGCACGCTGGCGGCAGACCATGCCACCCACATTTGTTTCCGACTCGCAGGACCTGCCGATTGATCCGCTGCCTGCCGGTTTGTATCTGGTGGAAGCAACCGATGCGCATTACAAGGCCTATACCGTTCTGATGGTGAGCCAGATGGTGTTGGTGACTCGCACCGGCGCCGGCACAGCGCTTGCCTACACGGCAGACCGCCGCACCGGCCAGCCGATTGCCGATGCGCAGATTACCATCGGCACAGGGCACCAACAAATTGCCGGCGGGCAGACTGACAAAGACGGCACACTCGACCTGAAGACCATCAGCGACATGCACGGCGACAACCTCTGGGTGCTGGCCACACATGGCGCTGGTGACGTAGCCGCCGTCACGCCCTGGTCTTGGAGCTTCACGCAATCCAACAACGACCACTACATTAGCTACACCTATACCGACCGCCCCATCTATCGGCCCGGCCACACCGTGCATTGGAAAGCGATTCTTCGCCAGCGCGAACAAAACCACCTCCAGCTGCCTCCTGTGGGTAATGTTCACGTGCGCATTACCGACAACGAGAACAAAGCCATCCTCGACAAGCAAATGCCATTGAGCAGCATGGGCACCGTGAATGGCGACCTGACGCTGGCCCCGGATGCGGACCTCGGCTATTACCAGATTTCCGTTGCCGAAATTGAGAGCGGAAGTTTTCAGGTGCAGGAGTATCGCAAGCCTGAATACCAGGTGAAAGTAGCCACCGATAAACCGCGTGTGTTGGAAGGCGGAAAAATTCAGGCAACCATTGACTCGCGATATTTCTTCGGCGAGCCGGTGGCAAATGCCAAAGTGAAGTACCGCGTCTATCACTCTGCACACTATTGGTGGGAGGACGAAGAAGATGGCTCCGATGAAATAAGTGCCGGCGGCGACAACGGCGATGAAGACGGCGCAAACTACGAAGACAGTTACGACGGCGAACAGGAGAGCGAGCAGGAAGGCCGCCTCGATGCCAATGGAAAACTTTCCATCGCCGTTCCTACTCGCGTGGATGATAAAGATCGACGCGACTACGACTACACCATTGAAGCTTCGGTGACCGATGAGGCCAACCGCGAGATTTCAGGCAAGGGACACTTTCTTGCCACCTATGGAAGTTTTCGCATTCATGTGGAGCCGACAAGTTATCTTGCGCTGCCCGGTCAGTCGCCGGTGTTGAACATCACTGCAGTGGATTACGACAACATGCCGGTGAAGACGCGCGTGCATGTTGTGGCACAACTCTCCCGTTATGACGGCGGCCGTGCGACTGTCTCCGCGCTGGGAACTTGGGATGTGATGACCGATGCGAAAGGCATGGCCCAGGTGACTGCGCCGGTCACAGTCACTGGCAGTGGAGATGTCGAATTCATCGCCAGCGCCGTAACCCATGAACAGCGCACCGTGGACGACCGCACGTATGTTTGGCTGATGTCGGCACAGCAAGCCAACTCCTGGGGCATGGATATGTACAACCAGTCGCAGCAGTTGCAGATTGTCGCCGACAAGAAAACTTATGCACCCGGCGACACCGCGCATCTCTGCCTGATTTCGCAGACCAACGGTTTCTATGCACTGGTCACCGCGACGGGAAATTCACTGGCGTACAAACAGGTGCTGCATAGCGACGGCACCACGTTGAATTTTGATATTCCAATTGACGCCGATTCGCAGCCGAACCTGACCGTGAATGCCATTTTGCTTTCCAACGGGCAGCTCTATCGTGCAGACAAGCAGTTGAAGATTCCACCGGCGCAAAAGCAACTGCAGGTAACCATCACACCATCGGCAGATACATTCCAGCCGCAGCAGAACGTCAGCTATGACGTCAACGTGGTGGACTGGCAGAAGAAGCCCGTCAGTGCAGAGTTGAGTTTCGGCGCCGTGGATGAGGCCATTTACTCCATCGAACCGGACACCAGCGGCGACATGGTGAGTACGCTGTATCCGCAACGTGGCGGATACTTCGACATCAGTTCATCGCTAACATACGATTTCCGCGGCGAGGCAGGAATGAAATCACCCCTGCTGACGCAGCACCGCAGCAGCTACAACCCGCGTATGGCGCAGGTCAAGCCCGGGCAGGATTTGGTCCAGCCGAAAATTCGCAAAGCATTTCCAGATACAGCTTTCTGGACACCAGCGGTTCACACCGATGCCAGCGGCCATGCCAAAATTCAGTTTGCGTTTCCCGATTCACTCACCACCTGGCGCGCCACAGTCCGCGCCATCACGGCAGATTCGGAAGGCGGCTCTGCCATCAACCGCATCGTGGTCCGCAAGAACATCATCGTTCGCATGGGTACGCCGCGCTTCCTGCGTAAGGGTGATGAAATTACGCTGCCCGTCATTGTGCACAATTATCTCGACCAGCCGAAGCAGGTCACGGTCTCGCTCGATGTAACCGGACTCGATACACTGGCCGGGCAGACGCAGCAGATTAATGTTCCCAGCAAAGGTGACGTCACGGTTCACTGGCGTTTGAAGGCATCGCAAATCGGCACGGCAACGCTCACGGCCAAGGCGCTCACCACGCAGGAATCTGACGCGCTCGAAGTAGACTTCCCTGTCGAGCCGGTCGGCGTTCCGCAATTCCGCAACAACAGCGGCGTGCTCTACGATGCGAACGCGCAGCAGACTGTACCCATCAATTTCCCCGCTGGTATTGATGCAGCCGCCAACACTTTACAGGTGGAAGTTTCACCCTCCATTGCCGGCAGTATTTTCTCCGCGCTGCAATATCTCACCAGCTTCCCCTATGGTTGCACCGAACAGACCATGTCCAGCTTCCTGCCGGATGTGCTGGTGGCACAGACGTTGAAGCAGGTGAAAAACATTAGCGGCGTGGATGCGGTTCAACTGCGCCAGCAAGTGAATGCAGGCCTGGCGCGGCTGTACGACTACCAACATGAAGACGGCGGCTGGGGCTGGTGGAAAGAAGATGAGAGCCGCGTCTTTATGACGGCCTATGTTGTCAGCGGCATGGCGCAGGCGCAACAGGCCGGCTACATGGTGAACTACAACCATCTGCAGCGCGGCAAGAATTATCTTCGCGACATGCTGCAACAGCATTCCAACATGTATCCCGATCTACGCGCTTACGTCACATGGTCGCTGGTGCTCAGCGGAGAAACTCCCAGCAATTCCATCGCCACGCTTTGGGACCGCCGCAAAGATCTGGACAACGAAAGCCTCGCCATGCTCGGCCTGATACTGGATGCAACTCACGACGTTCGCGAACATGAAGCGGCCACGCTCTTGGAGTCTCACGCGCAACAGGACGACATGCAATCACACTGGGACTCGAATTACGACCAGCTGATGGATTTTGAATATCAGGACAATGTGAAGGCGACATCACTCGCGCTGAAATTCCTGGTTCATGCCGACCCGAAAAGTCCGCTGCTGCCCAAGGCCGCATCGTGGCTGGTGGCCAACCGCAACGACGGCTACTGGTGGGACTCCACGCTGCAAACCGCTTTCGCGCTCTACGGTCTCACCGACTACGTCGCCGCCACGCAGGAGTTTGACGCGAACTTTGACGCCGAAGTCATTGTCAATGGCACATCCATCGGCAAGCGGCATTTCAGCACCGCCGACGCAACCAGTGGCACCACACTGCATCTCAATCTGAACAACACGCAACTGCAGCCGCAGAACAACAACATACAAATCATCAAGCATGGCCGCGGCCGCGCGTATTTCTCGCTGCTCGGAAAATATTTCTCCAGCGACCAACATCTATACCAGCAAGGCACGATGCAGTTGAACCTGACCCGCGACTATTACAAACTTGTTCCCACTACGACTGCATCCAAAACGATTGAGTATGAACTGCAACCACTCAACGGCCCGGTTGCCGTAGGCGATATACTCGCGGTGCACATTGCTGTCGCCGGCTCGCCGGAAAAATACATGATGATTGAGGACCCCATTCCAGCCGGCACAGAATTCCTCACACATGAGGAGAGCTACAACATCCAACGTAAGCCGGACGAGTGGGAGTGGTGGTATACGCGCCGCGAATTCCATGATGACCGCGCCACCATCTTCGCAACTGAATTCACCAAGCGGCAGGAATCCTTCTATCTGTTGCAGGTGGTCAACCCCGGCATCTTCAACATCAGCCCCGCCAGTGCCGGCCCCATGTACCAGCGCGGCGTGCAGTCAACCAGCGATGCGCTGCATCTGGAGGTGACGCAGTGAAGAAAATTGCGGCAGCTCTAACGCTCCTGAAAGATGCAGCAGGGATTGCTCTCTCCCGCTGGCGCACTCTGCTTTTGCAGGCTGGCGGCCTACTCGCGGCGGCTCTTCTTTTCTATGCGTTGCTCATGCTTCCCGACTCGCACATCTGGACTGTTGCCATCTCCGCAATGGCATGGCCGGTGCTGGCACTGGGCGTGCTTTGGCTGGAGCGTTCCGTCTTCACTGCAATGCTGCGCCCCGCATCTCACCCGTCGTGGAAAATTTCCGTCCCACTGTTGCTCTTCTGGATTGCACTCTACGTCACGGCGTGGCTTTTCCTATCGCATGCGTCCGACAAATTCGTTCTCTACGCCAGCTACTTGAATTCGCGGTTGCCAGCACCCGGCCGCGCGATGCTGACTTACGAGCGCATCCACGGCCTCTTTGAAGATCTCTATCTAATTCTTCAATGGTGGCTGCTGCCCGGACTTCTGCTTCCCTGCGTCGTGACCACCGTCGGCGACGGCCTACACCGCTCTACATGGCATCGCATCACATCCGTTTGGCGCGAATGGATTTGGTGGCTTGCCATCATACTTCTGCGATTCGTCGGTGGAATTTATACCACGCGGCTTTTACTCTGGCATCCTCAGCGCAGCGCGTACGTGGAAGTCTTCAGCGCTGTTGGCCGCACCACCGCCATCTATCTTCTGGATGTTGCGCTTTGGTATCTACTACTCTCACTGCTCACCGCCTGCTTGTTGAAGGCAAACTCTGCCGGCGGACCGGAAGACAGCCAGCGCCTCACCGCATCCAAACCGTAGCGCGCAATGCATCTGCGGACCATCGCTGCCGCCTGCTGATGTGCCCTCTGCGACTGCTGCAATCCAGTCGGATGCAATAACTCGTTTTCGATTGCCTGCAGATTTTCCTGTAGCGGCACAGAGGGTGATGCATTCTCCGCCAATACCTCCACCAAGCCTTCGCGCAGCCAGAGCGGTGCCTTCGCAGTTGCTTCATGCTCCACACGAACATGCAGCATCTCATGCAGAAGAAGTTTTTCGACGCCGCCACTACGCGCACAGATCGCGTAAGGCTGCATCCAGATTCGATCGCCCACAGTCACGCCCAGCATCCATCCGGGTGCGCCACTTGCCTGCCGAAACAACTCTGTATCCGGTGCCAGCGTCACTCGCGGCGCAATTCCATTGCCGCCTGGTAACATCGCATTCGATTTCTGCCACGCATCATTGCCTGCGGCCATCACTTCTTTCACGTGTTGTGCATCCACAGTTGTGAGCAGCCAGCCCTGCGCTCGGTAGGTCTGCAATCCGGCATCCTGCGGCGTCACGCGTATCGTCGTGCCCGGAAAATAAAATTTCAGAATCGCTGCAGCATCACTGCCAGTGGACGCCATTTGCCACGCACCCGCCTGACACAATCCAACCCCGTGTCCGTAGCCCGTGCCGGTAAAAAGCAGCTTGCCATCCTGCAACGTTACGTCGTAGCCATCGCTGCGTACCTGCTGCCAGCCCAGCGATCGGTCCAGCGCAAAGCGCAGGCTGCTGGCCGAAATTCGCAGTGGCCTTCCTTGTCCTTTGAACTCAATCATCGCCGCGCGTCCACTGGCTGTACGTTGCACGACATGCGCCTCTGTAATTTTATTCGGCGGTTGCCAGCCATTGCGTCGCAACACATCGCTCATCTGCACAATATCAATTCCTGCATGCCACACAGTTGGTCCACGGCGTACACAGTAAGGATCGATGTGCGACGTCAGATACGGCGTGTCTTTCCCCCACGCATTGTGTGCGGATTCAGTAACGCCACCGCAATTCTGCGTGAAATAAACCTGCGCCCGCTGCCCGGCAAAGTACAGTGTCTCTCCCAGCGTGGCTTGCTCTGCCTCATAAATCTCCGCACGCACACTGCCCAGATGCAATGCCTGGCAATGCGTGCTGTCGCACAGGTCGTAGCCCTGCGCAGCATGGCGGCCTAGATTTTCCAGCGCGAACGTTCGAATCACAATCGCCAGCGCCTTCAGCGATTCCATCGGCTCATCCGGTGCCGCTTCTGCCGCCAGCGCAGCCAGCACATATTTCTCGCTCGGTATGGCCACAACAATCCGCAACTCGTCCCCCGCTGCGGAAATTCTCCATCGTCCCGCTGCTTCAGCATGAACTGCATCTCCCGCCGTATCCGTGCCCGAGATTCGCAGCCCGCCATCAAGAAATACCTTGCTTAGCGGCGCATTGCCGACAACATGCAGCAATCCTTTTTCAGCTGTGACATTGATTGGAACTGTCATGCGCTCGGATCTGCATCCGGCACAGGTTTGCATCGTTGCAGAAAGCGGAGTGATGGTGACCGCATGCACAGCGTGTGCATAGAAAATTCGGAGATTGAGTTCAGTGGCGTCTACATCTGGACCATGCAGCTGCGCACTGCATTGCAACGCAGTTGCCATCAACAGCGCCGCAGCCATTCGCGCAGCATATGTCTGCCGACTCACCGTGACTCCGCCCCGCGCAGCATCGGCATTGCATCCAGATAAAACCGTCGCGCCATTTGCGCTGCATCGCCGCCATTTCCATTGGGTAAATAAATCACCACTATTACCCGTGGCACATCGGCCGGCGCTATGCCCACAAACCAGCCATGCGTTCGCGCATAATCTGGATCAGCAGCCGTGCCTGTTTTTCCCGCCGATGCAAAGCCGGAAATCGCCGTGACGTTCGACGTTCCGTAGCTGACTGAATCTTCCAGCCCCTGCCACACTGCTGCCGTCGCCGCACTCTCTTCATGACGACGATGCGCCAGTGCCAACCGTTGATACGCTGTGGCAACTTGTGCCACAGAAACTCGCAAACCGCTGACACCCAACACAAACAATTGCCGCCGCTCGGTGGTGCGTGGCAACACAATCGGATCAACAACCTCATCCGGCAACAAGTGCGATGCCTCGCCAATGCCATAGCGATGCAGTGTGGCGCCAAGCTGTTGCGCATCCAGATGCAGGGCCAGTGTCGCGAAATAGGTATTGCACGAATACGCAAGCGCCTCACTGGCGTTTAGTTGGTCAGGCTCCAGGGGATGCCCGCAATTTAGCGTGTGACCTGCAATATGCAGCAAACGGCTGCAGTGCACCGTCGCCATCGGCTGCACAATTCCCGCGTCCAGCGCGGCCTGCAAATAAAACGGCTTCAGCACCGAGCCCGGCGACGCTAATAATCTTGCAGCACGATCCGGATTCTTCGCGGCCAGCACGCGACCCGTGCGCACATCAACGACCAGAGCTACTGCATCACGTCGTTGCAACGCATGCTGCAGCGCGTTGGAATACATTGCTGTCGGCGAGTCCGCCACTGCCAACGGCAGCGCAACCCAAGCCAGTACCGCCGCCATAATGTGCCGCATCTTCATGCGTATGAGTCTATATCCATCGCCTGCATAGACATTAGCGATACACTAATTTCACTTTCATGCCAGAGATTCACGACATTGTCGCTTTGCACCAGCAGAGTTCCGCAACCGGAAACTATATGCCGGCAAGCTCCGTTCTACTCACGCTGGTCCGCGTTATTGGCTCGTCGTACCGCAGGCCGGGGGCACATCTGCTCACCACGCATGCCGGTGCTTATGCGGGGCTGGTCAGCGGCGGCTGCCTGGAGGCCGAAGTTCTGCGCAAGGCCGAGTGGATGGTTCGTGATGGCGCTATCGTCACGCGTTACTCCACATTGTTTGATGAAACCTCAGAGATGCCCTTCGGGCTCGGTTGCGGCGGCGAAGTGGATCTTCTGCTCGAGCCGGCATCTACGCCGGAATTTTCCGCATGGCTACAGGCCGCAGAAGTTTCGCTGCAGGGCCACTCACGGTTATGCGTCACTCTGTTGCCGGATGCATCGCGGCCATTGCAGCGTATCGTTTTCGATTTATCAAGCCGATGCATCTACAAGAGCCATGGCATTACTGAATCCAACCTTGCGGCGTTGAAAGCGAATTTCTCTACAGCTCTGGCAACGACGAATACTGGCTGTATGGATGTTGTCTTGGGTCCTGCAGAAACACCTCGCAGTGTTTTTGCCGAGTGGCTTCATCCACCACAACGCTTGTTTGTCTTCGGTGCCGGTAAAGATGCGCAGCCGCTGGTGAACTACGCGGCACAACTCGGTTGGCAAATTACTGTCGCCGATGGTCGCATTCAGTTCCTGCGTCCGGAATTATTTCCGCTTGCCGAATGCGTTGAACTGTTGCCACCCACTGGCGATCCCATCGCAACACTTAACATCATGCAGCAGGATGCCGCCGTCATCATGACCCACAGCTATGAACAGGACCGCAGAATTCTGCAGGCACTGCTTCTCAAATCACCGCGGTATATCGGTCTACTTGGTGCGCGACAGCGTAGTGCATTTCTGATTCGCGAATCTGCTGCCGCTCTTGGCCGTACCGTCGATGATTGTCTTGCGCAGGTGCATGCACCCGTCGGCCCCGATTTAGGCAGTGACGCGCCGGAGTCCATCGCGCTCTCTATTGTCGCGGAAATTCAGGCGCACCTGCATGGCCGCGCTGCCGGCATGCGTACCGCCGCCTTGATCAACGAGCTTGGCACGCCTGGGCCTGCCCAGCCCATTTTGTGCCGCCCGCATTTTGAGGAACCGTGATGCATACTGCCGCTATCGTTTTGGCTGCCGGAGCATCCACGCGACTCGGCCAACCCAAGCAGCTGATTCAAGTCAAGAATGAATTTCTCGTCGACCGCGCGGTGCGTCTTGCAACGGAAGCTGGCTGTGCGCCAGTGATTGTTGTTCTGGGCGCCTTCGCAGAACTAATTCGTAGAGAAGCAAAATTGGATGCGCAGATTGCCGAAAATAATTTGTGGCAGGAAGGCATGGCGAGTTCCATCCGTGCCGGCGTTCATGCTCTGGAAGAGATTTCGCCGACTGCCGATACCCTGTTGCTGATGACGTGCGACCAATATGCCATCACCGTCGATGACTTGAATCGTCTAATCGCCGCTAGCGCATCCGGGAATGTTGCGGCGTCCGCATACGCTGGTGGCATCGGCATTCCCGCAGTTTTGCCGCACAGATATTTTGACGAGTTGCGTACGCTCACCGGGGATCGCGGCGCCCGCGTTCTTCTACTGCAGCACGCAGAACAAGTTATCGCCATCCCCTGCAGCAACGCTGCCTTCGATGTAGACACACCCGACGACCTGCTGCGGCTGTAATTTTTATCGCCGCACCGTCGCCTCAATATATCCATGCGGTTCATCGGTCGGAACAAAAATCATATTGGGATTGTCTTGTCCAAAGGGCTCCAGATTCACGAGCAGGCAATGCAGGTTCGGCATCGTCTGCTTGATCCACTCCACCGATGGCACTGCCTTCAAAACCGCTTCGCCGATATCGTAGATGGTGTGTTGCACGCTCAGGCTGTGGTGCGCGGCAAATGTGGCCAACACACTATCAATTACGGCTATACGTACTGCAGCAAAATCCGCCGGCGGTTTGCCATAGCCCCAGGTGATCGTTGCTCGTGTTCCAAATATTCTGTCAGTGGATTCTTTCAGCGTCGTCAGCTTGTCCACAATGTATCCAGTAAATTCCGAATCGGTCGTCTTCAAAATGACCATGCCATCCACACCGGAAATAATTTCGAACTCACTGCCGCGCTGTTTCGTCACACAGGCTGTCTGCACTTCAGGTCCATTCAATGAATACGTAGTCGGGTGTAACTTGCCAGCCACAGAAACGCGGCCCCAGCTTTTCTCCTCCACCTCAACGCTCACGGAAGAAACTTGGGCGTTGTTGTCCAGCAGATACTGCACCAGGTCCATCGCATAGCCCTCTGGCGTAGTGGCCTGCGATTCGCGCGCGATGTAGTACACCGTGTTCTTCATCGTGTCGGTGGGCAACACCTTGCTGTTGTCCGCCTTGCTAAAACTGGTCTCGAAATCGCCCTGCAGCAGCACGCGGACATTCCACTCTTTCATTTCGTGATGGGTTGCATGCCGCACCACTTTCATCACGCGTACGCGCGCCTTGCCATAACGGTTCTCTGCCAGATGTGCCATAACTTCCACGTCCCCTAATTTGATTTTTTACTGCAGCTTTCAACTTCCCCGATAGGTTGTGTATCCGTTGGAACTCAGCAGCAGAGGCAGGTGATAATCGCCCGCTTCCCGAATCATGAAGCAGATATACACGTCGTCATACAGCGATTGCCGATTGCTCTGCGCAAAATATTCTGCCGTTGCAAACCGCAACTGGTATTCGCCCGGCACCACAGCATCGGAAGCAAGCAGGCTGCGGCAGCGTCCATCGCTGTCAGTCACCGCACTGGCAAACATCTGCAGCCGCTCGCCCACGCGCCGATAGAGCGATACATTCACGCCACTCGCTGGCTTGCCCAACTCAGTATCCAATATGTGTGTAGATATTCCACTCATACGATTTCCTTCTTCTCTCCATCACATCGTATTCGCGATGGAGTTTTTCAAAATAACAAGTATGGATGAATATGCTGGTGATTTACATCACAGCCTATCACTCGTGTGCATCCTTCAATCCGACTGCAACCATTTCTGCAGACGTATCTTCGTAATCTGCCGTTGCTGCTCTGCTGCTTCTTTCAACTCTGCTTCGCGCGTGCTATCTAGTCGCCGATCCAGAATCGCGAGCATCTCCTGCGCCGACTTTCCCGTCGCGCAAACAATATAGGTAATGCCGAATTTTTCTTCATATGCGCGGTTACCATTTGCCAATGCATTCAACACAGCCTCATCGGCCTGCTGCGCGCTGTTCTGTTCCTGCCGCGACCACTGTTGCGATTGCGCTGTTGCATGTGCCGGCTTCCGGTCGCCAATGCGCGGATGGCAGGCAATCGCCTCAAGCCAATCAGACTCTCCCATCGCCGTCCAGGTTGTATCTGCCGCAGAAAAAATTTCCGCCGCTGCAACCATCGGCCGCGCCTGCGCCATCCGTATGGCCCAGCGCTTGGCTCCGCAGATAGAAAGCATCTCGGCCGCGGCCTCTTCTTCGCACATCGCATTCCAGCGCGAAAGCACATCGCTCATACCCGCGCCTCATCGGATGACGCAGCTAGTTGCAGAAGAAATTCTTCCAACAGATTCGCTGCAACCTGTGCGCGATAATTTGCAGTTGAGCGGATGTCATCAATCGGCTTCGTTTCGCTGAGCAACGCCTTACGCGCCGCATCTACCACCGATGCACTGAGCGGCTGGCCTAGCAATACCGCTTCTGTCCCCAACAGGCGCGCCGGAATCTCCTGCAAACTGGCAGCAGCGATTCGCACCTCCGCAACCTTTCCCGAACGCATGGCGCCCACTGCAGCCAATTCCACTTTGGAAATCGCCATCGCATTGCGCGTCCCCACTTTGCGGATGTATTGCACCGGCAACTTTTCTGCGCGCGGCAGGTGTACCGCCTTCACCAGTTCCCCCGGCGCAAGCACGGTGCGTTTGTATCCAAGATGAAAATCTTTGTACGGAATACGTCGCGTGCCACCTGCAGAAACAAGTTCAATCTCCGCCTGGTACACGAGCAACGCTGGTGGTGAATCTGCCGCGGGAGATGCATTCACAATATTGCCGCCAAGCGTCCCGCGGTTCTGATTGGCAATCGCGCCGGTCCAACTAGCCGCAAGCGCCAGTAGTGGAAACTCCTGAGCAATGATTTTGTCATTGCGAATATCTGTAAACGTCGCGCCCGCACCAATGCTGATTTCATTTGCGCTCGCTACAGTGTAGCGAAGCTCGCTCAGGCCCCATAGGCTCACCAGTTTTTTTGATTGCAAGCGTCCCACGCCTAGTGCCACCATCAACTCCGTACCACCGGCAATCGGCGTCCACTCGTCCGGCGACTGCGCCAGCAACTGCAGCGCCTCGCGCAACGAAGCTGGTGCCACCATCGCATACTCGTTCGCATTCGATCTCATCGCGTCGTCTTCTCTGCGGAGTCAATCGCCTGATTTACCGACTCAAAAATTTTCATATATCCAGTGCAACGACACAAATTTCCTGCCAACCCTTCGCGTATCTCTTCCAGCTTAGGATTCGCATTGCGACTCAACAGTGCTTCGGCGGCCATCATCATGCCCGGCGTGCAGATGCCGCACTGCGCGCCGCCATGCTCCAGAAATTTCTGCTGCAGAACAGCCAACTTGCCATGGTTGGCCAGGCCCTCTACGGTGAGCAACTCCGCGCCCTGCGCCTGCAGTACCGGCACCAGGCAACTATTCACCAGCACACCGTTCATCAACACAGAACACGACCCGCACTCCCCTTCGCCGCAGCCTTCTTTGGTTCCGGTCAGAGCCAGATCTTCTCGCAGCACATCCAGCAGCCGCTTGATGGGTGGCGCTTCCAGTGAGTACGGCTTGCCGTTCACCGTGAATGAAATTTTCGCAATCTTCATCGCACCGGCTCCATCAATTCCAATTCGCGTGTCGGCTCCTGCAATCGCAAGAAAATATCTTCCGGCAACAACGGTATCGTGCAGAAGCTCACACCGGTTGCATCCTGCACCGCATTCAAAATCGCCGGCGCCGGACCGTCATGCGGCAACTCACCAATCCCTTTCGCACCATATGGTCCGTGCTCGCAAGCGAGTTCCTCAAAATAAACTTCGATATTCGGGATGTCCGCAGAGGTCGGCATGATGTAG
>CAIZGA010000273.1 GCA_903932385.1 uncultured Acidobacteriota bacterium | reverse complement strand
CGGCTCGGAGTTGTCGAGTGTGTAGAGGAGCATGCATCGCAGCACGTTTAACGCAGCCAGTCCCAGCAGGATGGCATCGTGCCGCTGAAGACGAACCCACCCCACAATGGCCAGCGCGAGATAAAAAATATTCAGCGCGCCCAGCGCCAGCGCCGTCAGCGTCTCCTGTGGATGATCGGGATAATTCCACCAGTGCAGGTCGTAGTCATACTGCTCCACACGCGGACGCAGCCACATATTCGCCACCCTCGCCAACGGCAGCAGGACCCGGCTACGCAGCGGATTCGTATGTATGCGTTGCTTCGCCAGAGCCATGAATTTTGCATCCACTTCCGGCGTGTCTGCCGTGCCGTTGGCCACGCCGTCGTTGTACTGCGAGATGATGGCTGCAGTGTCGTCGCGCTGCTGCGGCGAATCAAACGCGCGTGCGGGAAGATCATTGATGTCGATGGAATTAATTTGCGGCGCCCAATACACTTCTTCGGTGGAGGCGTAATCCACTTCCCATGTGCTGCACCAGAGGTTGAAGCCGTAGGTGACGAATTCATCGGGGTCATTGGCCTGCCGCGGAGACAGCGGTTGGAACAAACCGAACTCGCGTTTGTTGCGGATGGTCCACGGCACCAGCGGAACAAGAAAAATTATCGAGCACAGCAGCAGAGAACTCACGGCCCGCTTCAACCCGATACGCTGCCACGCAATCCAGAAGACAGCCGGTAGTAGCGATGCAGCGATGAGTCCGTTGTCCGGCCGAAGAAACACGGCCACAATCAGCGCACAGGCAAGGCTGGCCAGATGCAGCCATGTTTTTCTATTTTCATTTTGCAGCAAGGATTCGCGCCAGAGTACCAGCGCGTAGATGGCCCACGCAGTGCAGAAGACGCTGAGTGATTCTGCGAGCCCAACCACAACATAGGTGGAGGTAAACAGGCAGAGCGAGCTGAGCCACAACGCCGCCATGCCGGCACGCGCACTGAATAATTTTTTTGCTGCTGCAGCCAGCATCACGCAGGCGAGCATGTCGAAGACAACCTGCATCACCAGGACCCAGAAATAGTTCTCCATGCCAAAGAGGGTGAAGCAGGCCGCCATAAATGCGGGGTAGCCAGGCATGCGGATCATCGTCGCGTAAAAGCTGTTGCCGTCGCTCTGGCCATAAACGCCGTGCCGCAGCCAGTTCTTGGCGATGTCGCCGTAGATCATCGTATCGCCGTTGAAATGTGGATGGTGGTAGAGCAGGAACAGGCGCAGCGACAGCCCCAGGGCCAGCGGCAGCATTGTCCAGCGTGCGGATTTCAACCATGTCCACATATCAGATGGAATGATACATCGCACTGCAACGGCCGCAATACTATCCCGGCGGCGATGCGTGGCCCATCTCGCATTGACTCCGACGCAACCTGTGCATAGCATCCGTAGTAGCCGAAACTATCAAGATGAGTCATCAGGTCTTCTACGATCCAGGCAGAAAACGCTGGAAGCGCCTCCGTCGATTGATGGATAGCATCGCTATCGCCGGAACCCTGGTGCTGATTATTTTTGCGATTGGGTTGTTTGCCGTGCAGAAATTGCCGGACCCGCAGATGGGCGGCACCAAGCCGATTTATCTTCCCATCAAGCCGCTGGAGTCGCACAAGCCGGTGCAGCGTGCGGCGCACAGAAAAACCGAACGCAAGCCCAGTGAAATTCCACTCAACACCGACGAAGGCCTGCGCGCCGCGTATTACGTTGACTGGGACCCGGCCAGCTACTCCTCGCTGAAGGCGCACATCCACCAGATTGACATGCTGTTTCCGGAATGGCTGCATGTGGTCAGCGATGACGGCGACATCACCGGATACACGATTGATAATCGCGCCTTCTCCGTGGTGGATAAAGACGGCGTGCACAGCGTGGACCGCGGCAACCAGATTGAACACACCATTGCCGAAGCGCACACCGATACGGAAGTTTTTCCGCTGGTGAATAATTACGACCCGCTGGTCGGCGACTTTGATGATTCCATCGGCGACATGTTGCGCAGCAGCACCGCGCGCGCCAACTTCATCCGTCAGGCGGAAGCGTTTCTCGCCGCCAACAAACGCTACAGCGGTCTCTCGCTGGATTTTGAATCCATCCCGCCGGAAGCCATGCCCGGCTATCGTTCGCTCATCGCTGCGTTGTATGCGTACATGCATCCGCATGACCTGCGCCTGTATGTGAATGTGCCGGTGAGCGAATCGCCGGCAGACATCAAGTTCATGGCCGCCAACAGCGATGGTATTCAGCTGATGAACTACGACGAACATCAGGACACCTCGGGTCCCGGCCCGGTGGCCTCGCAGAGTTGGTTTATCAATAACCTGAAGGCCGTGCTGAAAGTGGTGCCGAAGGAAAAAGTCATCTGCTCCATCGGCAGCTACGGGTATGACTGGACGCTGCCGCTGCCCGGCCCCAACGGCAAACGCAAGATGAAAGACGGCGAGCCGGTAGTGCTGGAGTCTGAAGCGCTGGCCACGCAGGAAGCATGGCAGACCGCGTCGGAGACCGGATCCGATGTCGACCTCGATTCCGACTCACTGAACGCGCACTTTGCGTATGACGATGTGGAAGGCCACACGCAGCACCAGATCTGGTTTCTGGATGCGGTCACCGTATTGAATGAAATGCGTGTGGCGCGTCGCGACCTCGGCATTCGCACCTTCGCGTTGTGGCGGCTGGGATCGGAAGATAGTTCGCTCTGGCAGATTTGGGACAAGCCGATGACCGCCGATCCGCGCAAAGCTTTGGCGCGCGTGGATACCGGGCAGGACGTGGACAACGAAGGCGAAGGCGACATACTCGTCATCACGCGTGGGCCGCAGCCGGGCAAGCGCAGCATCACCATGGATGACGACAATTTTCTTGTCACCGATGAAAACATGGACAGCTACCCGCTCTCCTACACGGTGCAGGCCTACGGCTACAACCCCAAGAAGCTGGCGCTCTCTTTTGATGACGGTCCTGACCCGACATGGACGCCGAAGATTCTCGACATCCTGAAGCAGAAGCAGGTGAACGGAACCTTCTTCATGATTGGCGATATTGCGGAAAACAATATCGGCATCATGCGCCGCGTG
>CAIZGA010000272.1 GCA_903932385.1 uncultured Acidobacteriota bacterium | reverse complement strand
CGGCGTGCAGAAATCAGCGGATGAAGTGTCGCAAATGAAAGCCGCCGGCACTTACTTCGCCTACACGCATTCTGAAACGCTGCGCGTGGTCCCTGTCTATATCGCTGTCAGCGTGGTTGTCTTCCTCTGGGCGTTGATGCTCGGCACCGCAAAGTTCCCCCTCATCGCAACCGAAGATGAAGCATTGGTCACGGCCACGCCGGTAAAAGTCGGCCCGGGTCTCAAATTCATTTCCACCGTGCTTTGGCTTATTTCGCTCACGCTGATTCCCTTTAACTACATCAGCAAAATCCTCTACAAATTCGCCGTGCTCATCAGCATTCGCCACTTCCGTCTGGCGGTGTTATCGCAATTCCTCTACGTCGGCGCGCAGGTTTGCATCTGGAGCTATTTCATCCAGTATGTGATGGACTACACGCATCAGCCGGAGAAACCCGCAGGCTATCTGCTCACAGGCAGCCTGGTTGCGTTCCTCGTCGGCCGCTTCTTTGCCACATGGCTGATGCACTTCTTCAAACCAAATCGCCTGATGGCCGTCTACGCCGTCATCAACGTAACGCTCTGCGCCATCGGCGTGTTGATGCCCGGATGGATTGGCATGGGCGCGTTGCTAATGACCAGCTTCTTCATGTCGCTTATGTTCCCGACGATTTTCGCGCTCGGAATCAAGGACCTCGGCCCAGACACCAAGCTCGGCGGCGCATTGATTGTGATGGGCATTGTGGGTGGCGCCATCCTCACGCCGCTCATGGGCAAACTTTCGCTGATGGGTTCGTTGGCTCATTCCTTCATCGTCCCCATGCTTTGTTTCGTTTTCATCGCCTACTATGCGGTTTCCGGATACAAAATCCGCATGGCTGATTAGATAGAGTCAGGAGAATTAAATGGACCCCAACACTACCCCCACCAGCCTGCTGCTTTCGCTGGTGGGCAAGTCCGCCATCGTTACCGGTGCCGCCAGCGGTATCGGGCTTGCCATCGCGGAACGCTTCGCCATGAGCGGCGCACACGTCCACCTGCTGGATCGCGCGCCCGCCGAGGCGAAGGCCGCTGCCGATGGCATCATTGCTGCCGGATTCAAAGCAACCGCACACGCCTGCGATGTGACCAGCGTGGATGAAGTTCGTCGCACCATGGACACCATCAAGAACATCGACATACTCATCAACAACGCCGGCATCGCGCACATCGGCACGGCAGAAACTACAACGCCTGAAGACTTTGACCGCCTGCTCTCCGTCAACGTTAAAGGCGTTTACAACTGCCTGAACTCTGCCCTGCCGCACATGGTGCAGGGTGGCGGCGGTGCCATCGTCAACATCGCTTCTATCGCTGCAACCGCCGGCCTGGCAGACCGTTTCGCGTACTCCACCACCAAAGGCGCTGTGCTCGCGATGACCTACTCGGTCGCGCGTGACTTCATCAGCAAGGGCATCCGCTGCAATGCCATCTCGCCGGCGCGGGTTCACACCCCATTTGTGGATGGCTATCTTGCCCGCACTTATCCTGGTCGCGAAGCGGAAATGTTCGCCAAGCTTTCTGAGTCGGCACCCATCGGCCGCATGGGGCAGCCGCATGAGGTCGCCAGCCTCGCGCTGTTTCTATGCTCTAACGCAGCATCGTTCATCACCGGCGTCGACTATCCGCTCGACGGCGGCTTCTTCAACCTTCACGGCTGATTCATTCAGCAATCGGAGCAGTCTCATGGACCTCGGACTCAAAGGAAAAGTTTTCATCATCAGCGGCGGCTCCAGCGGCATTGGAGAAGCCATCGTCCGCATGGCCGCGCATGAAGGCGTGCGCCCGGTCGTGCTGGGTCGCAATCAAAAAGCGCTCGATACCATCAGCCACGACCTGACCGCGCAGCACGTGGATCACCTCGTCATTGCCGAAGAGCTGACCACACCCGGTGCCGCACAACGCATCGTTGACGCGACCGTGAAAAAGTTCGGCGAGATTTATGCCGTCGTCAACAACGCCGCAGTCAATGATGGTGTCTCTCTGGAAAAAGGCACGCTGGAAGAATTTCGCGCCTCACTGGAACGCAATCTGGTGCAGGCCTTCGCGCTGACCCAGGCCGCGCTGCCGTGGATTAAAAAATCCCAGGGTTCCATCGTCAACATCGGCTCCAAAGTCGCCGTCACCGGACAAGGCGGAACCTCCGGTTATGCCGCGTCCAAGGGTGGCATCAACGCCCTCACCCGCGAGTGGGCCGTCGATATGCTCTCGCACAATGTCCGTGTCAACTGCGTGCTGCCCGCCGAGTGCGAAACGCCCGCGTACACAACCTGGCTCAATTCCTTCCCCGACCCGGCAGAGAAAAAGCGCGGCATCACCGATCGCATCCCGCTAGGCAAGCGCATGACCACCTCGGAAGAAATCGCTTCCATGACACTCTTCCTTGCCTCGCCGCTCTCTTCCCACACCACCGGGCAGATTGTTTTCGTCGACGGCGGTTACACTCATCTCGACCGTTCGATTAAGTAATTACTCGCCATCAAGTAAACTTGTATTCGAAACGCGGGGACTGCAATTCGCATCCCCACTGCATCTTCAAGGAGCACACTCGTGCGTTTGATTCGCTTCAACCATAACGGTCACATCGCTGCCGGACTCATGAAGTCCGAAGGCGACCGCATCCTGCCGATTGACGGCCTCGGATACTCCTCCACGCTGCAGTTCATTCAAGACGGCCCCCACAACTGGCAGAAAGCCGCCAACGCCCTGAATGAAGCCGGCAACAGCACCACCATTTCGCTCTCTGCAGTCACACTGCTGGCTCCGCTCAACAATCCCGGCAAACTGCTTTGCGTCGGCCTGAATTACCGCGACCACGCCATCGAATCCAAGATGGAGATTCCCAGCGTTCCCACCGTCTTCTGCAAATTTTCCAATGCCATCATCGGGCCCGATGAAACCGTCAAAGTCCCCGCCGTCACCACCAAGCCGGACTATGAAGCCGAGCTGGCGTTTGTCATCGGCGTTGGCGGAAAGAATATCCCGGCCGACAAATGGCAGCAGCATGTCTTCGGCTACACCATCCTGAATGACGTCAGTG
>CAIZGA010000271.1 GCA_903932385.1 uncultured Acidobacteriota bacterium | reverse complement strand
CGGAGCTGAATCTGCGGACGTATGTGCGGTCTGCGTCGACGCGTGTGCCGGGGGTTTATTTTTTCTCTCTGGACGCGGCGAACCCGCTGGCGGTGTTGACGGCGCGGAGCTGGTTCCGGCTTCCCTACTTCTGGGCCAACATGCAGATGGAAGAACGCGCGGATGGATTTCTGCATTACAAGAGCCGACGACTGTTGACGGCGCGGCCGGTGCGGTTTGAAGCGAAGTATCGCGGGCTGGGACGGCCGACGGCGGGAACGGTACAGAAATTTCGGCGGGCGATTGCATCGCAAGGCGGAACCAATGCGCCGGTAACGATGTGCCACGTGGCCGAGCCCGGGAGTCTGGAACATTTTTTGACGGAGCGTTACTGCCTGTTTACGCGGTGGGGCAACCAGGTGAAGATTGGGAACATCCACCACATGCCGTGGCCGCTGGAAGAAGCGGAGGCGGAGATTACGGTGAATGAATTGCCGGCGGCGTTTGGGATTACGTTGCCGAAGCAGCCGCCGGTGCTGCACTACACGCGCGAGCTGGTGGTGTATCTATGGTCTCCGCAGACGGCGATGGATCCGCTGCCGGCGTAGATTTTCTGCTGCAAATCGTGATGAACAATTTTGAGAAGGTCGGGCCACGCGTTGGGCGCGGGCTGGCGGTAGAGCTGCGCGGTGGGATACCAGGGCGTGCGGGTGGCGTCTTCCATCCAACGCCAGTCGGCGCGGTATGGGAGGAGGATCCACGTGGGGCGATGCATGGCGGCGGCGAGGTGCGCGATGGAAGTATCGATGGTGATGACGAGGTCGAGGGTGGCGATAACGGCGGCGGCATCGGCGAAGGATGCGTCGGTGGAACAGGCGTCGGTGAGGCAGGCGGCGTGAATTTGACCGGCGTCGGCACCATGCTGGAGGGAGAAAAATTGCGCGCCGTGAATTTGCAGCAGCGGAAGAAAAGTTTGCAGCGTGGTGGAGCGGCGAAGGTTGCTGCGCGATTGCAGATTGCCCTGCCAGTTGAGGCCGATGCGAAGGGCGTGGGTGCGGGGGAATTTTTTCCAGGCGGCGGCGATGCGTGACGCGGGCGCGTGGAGGTAGGGCGTGGCGGCGGGAAGATTCTGCAGCGTGGTGGCGAAGACGGCGGGCAGCGACATGAGCGGGCAGTGGAGATCGAAGTGCGGCAGCGAGGAACCTTTGGCGAGAACGAGCGAGGCCCCGAGGGCGCGGGAATTTTCTTCCGCAGAGAGCAGCGGCAGCAGACGCGGCTGAACTTCAAGAATGATGTTGACTCCGTGGGCGGCGAGGAGCGGAAGGTAGCGGACAAATTGCAGCGTGTCTCCCATTCCCTGCTCGGCGTGGAGGAGGATGGTTTTGCCGGTGAGATTGTCGGCGAGAAGAATTTCCCGCGTGAGTTGCGGCTGGGGGAAATTGCGCGGCTGCATGTTGAGGTCGCGGAATTGCCAGCGCCAGTGGTAACGCTGCCAGCCTTCTGCAAAGTTGCCGGCGCGCAGGCAGGCGAGGGCGAGGTTGTATTGGCCGCCCGCGCTGACGGGGTCGAGCTGAATGGCGCGGCGATAGTGGTGGTCCATCTCGGCAAAGCGGCGGAGGTCGAGCAGAGCATTGGCGAGGTTGGTGTGCGCGGCGGAGTAGTTGGGGTCGATGGTGACGGCGCGGCGATAGCTGGCTTCAGCCTGCTGAAATTTTTCCTGCTTGAGCAGAGCGTTGCCGAGGCTGTTGTGTAACTGGGCTGAGTCTGGATGGAAGTGGAGCGCGTTGCGAAAACATTGTTCGGCCTGCGCGTAGCTGTGCAGCTTGAGCAGAGCGTTGCCCATGTTGTGATGGGCGGCCATGAGGCGCGGGGAATATTTGAGGGCGATGCGATAGCAGTTGAGGGCCTCGCGAAATTTGCGCAGGCCGCTGAGCGCGTTGCCGAGATTGCAGTGCGCCTTGGCGTAACGCGGACGCTGGGCGATGGCGCGAAGATAGGTGGAGGCAGCGCCGAGAAAATTGCCGGAGTGGTACAGCTCATTCCCGAGGCTGAGAAGAGCTTCAGGAAATGTTGGCTGCAGCGACAGCGCTTTGAGAAAAGCGGCGATGGCCTGGCGGGATTGATGCTGGCTGGACGCGGCGGCCCCGATGGCAAACCAGAGCGGCGCCTGATGCGGCGCGTGTTGCAGGCCGCGGGCGTAGGCGATGGAAGCGGCGGGGAAATTCTTTTCGGCGAAGTGGCGATTGCCTTCGGCCCAGGCTTGGCGCGCGGCGAGAAGGTTGGCATCCGGCAAGGTTGACTGCTGCGCGGGCGGCGGGATTTCTGTAACGGGAATGGAAGTGGATGCCATGCGGGATGCATGGGGCATCCGTGCATCCGCAAAGATGTGAGGAAGATTAGAAGCGGCTTAGGGAAAAGTTACAGGGACTCAATTTCGTCTACAGCGATTCAATCTCGTCGGCGCGGCGAAGTTCGACGACGCCCCAGAGGAGGGAGCGGTCGCGGGCGGCGTGGTTGTTGGTGAGCCAGGCGGGCGGTTCGGCAAAGCTGCGGAGAACGGCGACGGCACCCGGGGCGGCGGCATGGCGGACGGCGGCGGCGAGGCGCTGGCGATAGGCCGGCTCGGCCCCATCGAGAATGTTGGAGAGAGTGAAGGCCTCGAATTCGCCGGGCAGGCAGGACTCGAGGTACGAGGCAGCATCGCCGAGAACGAATTCGACATTGGCGGCGGCGGTGAGTGGTTCTTCAATTTGTTCGCCGAGGAGAAGCGCGCGGGCGTAGGGATTGTCGGAGTTGGGATGCAGGGCGAAGCCGCGTTCCCAGCGGTGACGCATGACTTCTCCGAAGTTGGTGGGGAGGAAGGACAAAAATTTCGGGGAGTAGACGGCGCGCAGCAGACGGAAAGAGAGCAGCGTGTCAAACGCGGTACGGAAGCGGCGGGTATCGAAATGGCGGTGCCAGAACTCCATCTGCTGCGTGGTGTCAGAGAGCTGGAAGAATTCGTCGAGGCGTTTGCGGCTCCAGCCGACGAGCGGCATGAAGGCGCGGGCGAAGTTCATCGCGCGTTCGGCATCGCCGGTGACTTTGGCGGCGCCGTCGACGCGGGAGCGGGCGTAGTCGAGCTGCACGGGGTTGATGTCGCAGGCGACAACGTCGTGCTCGGTGCCGTCTCGCTTGGCGGCGAGATGAAAGGCAGTGCTGCCGGCCGAGGAGATGCAGAAGACGCGGCGGCGGCCTTCAAAGGCGGCGAGTTCGATGCGCGGGTCCTCGTACATCTGGCCGAAGAGGATGCGGCGCGGCTGCTGCTTTTTGGGAGCGAGAGCGGCATCGAGCCGGCCAGCCTGCCATGCAGTTTCCGGCACGGGAGTTTCCGGGACGGCGGAGTGCAAGGTCACCAGCGGGCACCCATACCGGCGGGGCCGGTGCCGACGACCCAGGCGAGCAGCAGGAAGGCGGCGTTTTTCACGACCATGCCCGGAGGGTCATGAATGAGATGACGCGCCCAGAGCAGGCCGTTGATGTTAAGGGTGACGAGCAGAACGGTCTGCACGACGGCGCAGGTGCCGGGCAGGCAGCCGGCGAGGACCCAGAGAGCGAGCAGCGACTCTACGATGCCGAGGAGGAAGATGAAGGTGGCACCGAAACGCGCGCCGAAACGCGGCACCGCGGTGACGACTTCGAGTTGCGAACGCACGCCGCCGAGCAGCTTGCACCACAGACCTTCATACATCCAGACAGCGGCCACGCTGATGCGAAGAAGCAACAGCGGCGGCAGGCTGATGGCGATGTTATGCACGGGAGACTCCAAAATAGTTGTCGCGAAGGCACTCGCGAGTGATGAATCCATTATGCCGGGAAGAGAATTTTCTTCATGCCCTTGAGGATGTGCAGGTGGAGCTGATGGGTCATGAAACGCTCAAAGGGGCGGAAGAAAAAACGTGGATGGAGGAAGCCGAGATAGTTGGTGGTGAGCAGAACGTCGACACCGTTGGCGGTGGGGACAATCTCATACGATCCACCCTGAGCGACGACGCAGCTTTCCATACCCAGCGACTGGTTGTGGACTTCAAAGGTCATGAGGCGTGGCGGGTCAATGGAGGTGATTTCTTTGACCAGGTCGCCGCCGTTGTAGATGCACATGACTTTGGATCCGGGGCCGGTCTTTTTGCCTTCAGAACGCAGAGGGTACGGGATGCAGAGGCGGAGGAGAAAGGTCGGCTCAATGGGAATTTCTTCGTAGAAGCGGATGCCGTCCCAGACGGTTTGCGCGGTGGTGTTGAAGTGGAGCTTGGTGACGACGGTTTCCCGTTGGCCGCCGCGGGCGAAGAGAGCGGCGAGAATGCCGAGCCAGCCGTGTGTGCCTTTCTTGACCGCAATTTCATGAACCTCAACAGTTTCCCTGCTACCCATAATCACCAATCCCTCGTAAGACAGATTTAGAAACAAATGCAGACCTGAAAACTGACCTCTACTTGCCTGCTGCCGCACAGCACTACAACTCAGCGTACAACGGCATGGAGGCCGGGGGGCCGACACGGCCATCTATTATTAGGTCATTGATTGGCAGTGTGTGCAGTGATACGTGTCACGCACAATTTATACACTTGCGGGGGTGGAAAAGGCAGTTGGCTGCCGGTAGAGGCGGCAAGTTCCGTATAATTTCACCTGTCCTGCAACATAATAGATTGGCAGCGGCAGCCTGCGTGCTGCTGCGCAAAAAGCCACAAGAGGGAGCAAGTCAGATATGCCGAATTTAACTGGACGTGTCGCTGTCGTGACGGGAGCCTCACAGGGCATTGGCCGCGCCTGCGCAATGGAACTGGCCCGCGCCGGAGCACAGGTGGCATTGGCCGCGCGCAATGAAGCCAAGCTGGCCGAAGTGGCCGCGGAGATTGCCGCGTTTGGCGGGACCGCTGCGCCGTTTGCGCTGGACATCAGCAATGAGGAAAGCATCAAGACGACGGCGAAGGCCATCCTGGCGCATTTTGGCAAGGTGGAGATTCTGGTGAACAACGCCGGCATCACCAAAGACGGTTTGTTTCTGCGGATGCAGCGCAGCGCGTGGGATGACGTGCTGAACACGAACCTGACGGGTGCGTTTCTGCTGACGCAGGCGTTTTCATCGGCGTTGCTGAAGGCGCGGTGGGGACGGGTGATCAACATTACCAGCGTGGTGGGCGAGATTGGCCAGGCGGGACAGGCGAATTATGCCGCGTCGAAGGCCGGGCTGATTGGATTGACGAAGTCGCTGGCGCGCGAACTGGCCAGCCGCGCGATTACGGTGAACGCGATTGCGCCGGGATACATTGAGACGGCGATGACGGCGGTGCTGGACGAGAAGCAGCGCGAGTCGATGCTGGTGAATGTGCCGCTGGCGCGCGCGGGCAGCGATGCCGACATTGCGCACGCGGCGGTTTTTCTGGCGAGCGAAGAGGCAGGATATATTACCGGTCACGTGCTGGACGTGAACGGCGGCATGTACATGGGCTGAACTCACCGTTCAGGTGGGCGCGCCTTCGGCGCAATTACATAGGGAAACGAAAATGGTGACCATTAGCGAAGCCGTGAGTGCAGAGGACATTGACACTGCACGCGCTCTGCTGCGTGAGTATGCGGCGTATCTGAATGAGTCGGTCGGCTCGGAACACATCTGTCTCGAGAGCTACGAAAAAGAAATGGCTTCCCTGCCTGCACCGTACCAGGAGCCGACGGGAGTGATCCTGCTGGCGGAGGCTGATGGCGAGCCAGCCGGTGTTGTTGCTCTGAAGCCGCTGGCACCGGTGCGGTCGGCGGCCATGCAGGCAGCATATCCTGACGAACGCGCCGGCGAGCTGAAGCGGCTGTGGGTGCGGCCGGGATTTCGCGGGCAGCGCATCGGCGAGCTGCTGTCGCAGCGGGTGCTGGACGAAGCGCGCAAGCGCGGCTACACGGCGCTGTATCTGGACACGGCACCCAGCCTGAT
>CAIZGA010000270.1 GCA_903932385.1 uncultured Acidobacteriota bacterium | reverse complement strand
CGCATTGGAAATGAACCCCGGCTGCGTGGTCGTCACCATGCGCGACTTCAGCAGTCCCTTTGCATTGAAGTGGGCGTTGGCGCGCACCAACACCGGCGAGCAGGATATTGTCGTACTGGCTGCACGTATGATGGGCGCCGGTGGACCGGAATATGTGGATGCTTCTGAACAACTCTTCAGCGAACACGAGCAGATGCTCTTCACCAAGGCCGTGTCTGTTGCAGAAAGTTTCGGCAAGAAGATTTCCCTGCTGGTGGTTCCTGCCGGCGACATCTTCGCCGCGCTGGTGCAGACTGCAAATTCTCTGGAAGCAGCCGCGGTTGTTGCCGGACTCTCCACCAAAATCACCGCGCAGGACCAGGCCTACCGCATGGGTCAGGCATGGGAACAACTACCGGAGCCGAAGCGTCAGTTCACCTTCTACATCGTCTCTCCCGATGGCAGCGAGCAGAGCTTCCACATCGGCCCGCATGATATCGCCATTCCGCAGGAAGACGTGGAGCTGGTGCATCGGCTGTGGCTGAATTTCCGTCGCGATGAGACGCTGAAGGACCTGCATCATAGCGACGTGGTCAGCTTTGCCCTCACACGCCTTGCCACCGACTACGTTCATGACAAGGCCGGTACAACAATCGGCCTGCGCGAAAACCTGGATGCAACAGCGCAACCGATTGCACCGGGCGACCGGCGATATGAACGGCTGGAGCCGCTGGGACCGGGACTTTCCATCCGCGCCCCCAAGCCGGACGACCAGAAATAAATCTTGCAGGCAAGCAAAAGGCGCAGACTAATTGTCTGCGCCTTTTTATTTCCGGAAAAACTTACTTGTAGATGATGACTTCGCGGATATTGTCGCGCGCCAGCAGGAATTTATAGCTGGAGAATTTGAAGAGCAGCCGTTCAATGCTGCGGTTGTTGTAGATGCGGCGGATGGGATATTCCGGCCCCGGCTGCATCTCTACTTCTTCATGATCGGTCAGGTTGAAGCGGCAATACTCTGACTCCGGCCCCTGCGCGCTGGTGTGGAAGAAGGCGAGAATCAATCCGCCCGGATCCAGCACATCAAACACGCTTTCAATCACCGGGCCCACCAACGACTCGGGGAGAAAATCCACTGCATCCCACAGCAGGATGGCATCAAAGCGGCGGCCGGCAAAGTTCAGGTTCTCGCGCGCGAAACCTTCCACATCAAACGTTGGCGCTTCGCCGTCTCTGCCTGGAATCTGCCACTCCGGCTTGGCGGCTTCCACCAGCAGGTCCGCAATATAAATACTGTGGCCCAGACTGGTGAGGTAGTTGATATTGCTGGGCGAGGTCACGCCGATATCGAGCACACGCAAACCGTCCAGCTCACGAAAATGCTTGAGCATGTGCTTCCATCCGCTGGAATAGCGGGGAACACGGTTTGTGACCGTAAAATTCCGAATTGGTGATGGCCGCTCCATTGTAGAAGCACCACCGAAGAAGGCGCGTAACACGATGTTCGATCCACCTGAAATAAAGTTTTACAAACCTGTCGCCAGGGAAAAATTAACCGTTTGAAGCAACTGCAATGGCCACGTCTGATAATTCGTGCTGTGGCTCCTTGCGTTCTGTTGTCTCTGAATATACCGCATGTAGTGAAGAATCAACAGGTCTGGCCGCCGGGCGCACCGGCTGGGTGAGTTCCACCTTACCCACCACCACGGCTCCCTCTTCCACCATTAGGTGCACGGAATAGAGGTCGCCGATGACGTTGGAGCTATGCCGCAGCTCCACCCGCCCGGTGGCATGAATGTCTCCCTTGATTTCGCCCAGCACAACAACATCACGCGATTGGATGTTCGCCTGTATGCGCGCATTGGGGCCGATGGTCAACCGGCTGTCTTCCAGCAGGATGGTGCCTTCAAATTTTCCATCGAGAAAGAGGTCTTCGGTTCCGGAGATCTCGCCATGTAGAACGACTTCTTTACCAATGTAACTATTGACGCCTTCGCCAGCCCTCATAGAGCAACTCCTGGAAGTGTTACGAAAATTACGACAGGACTATAGAAAATAAGTCGGTACGGGGAAATATATCCAACAGCGGGTCAGGTTGCAATCTCCAAAACCTTAAATTCATTACTTTCGTCTATAAATTAAATCAGGGGCAGCTCAGCTTCCCCCACTTTTCAGCCGATAGACCCTGGCTGCAACCTACGAGGGCAGTCCCCTGAAACCTACATTTGTCGAGTTTTTGTCTGAAGCTGGCCGCATATGCCTGAGTACCCTGGCCGCTCTGGTTCTCTGTGCCCCGCTGTACGCCGCTGGTGGCACCACCAAGCCCGCCGTGCAGAATGACCAAATGCACGCGGCGCAGAAGTCTGCGCTGGACTGGGTGAAGGCCGCTGTGCAGTATCAGCTGGATTTGGTGAATAACAGCGACGGGCAGTATATGCGCTATCTGCAGCAGCGGGTGGATGCGCGCGGCAACCAGCAACGAGACATCGTGGAGACACGCGAAGGCTTTGTCTCCCGCATCACGCAGCAGAACGGCAAACCGCTTACTGCGGAGCAGAACGCCTCCGAGGTCGAGCATCTGCAGAACCTGATGAACAGCCCCGACGAACTGGGCAAACACCATAAACGCGAACAGAATGACCTGACCTATACCCGCAAGATGATCCAACAACTGACTACAGCCATGATCTGGACTCTGGTTCCGGAGCAGACCAACGCCCAGACCGTGGTGATTGATTACAAGGCCGACCCCAATTACCACCCGCCCTCGTTGGATTGCGCGGTATTGAAGTCGCTCTCCGGCCGGCTGTGGATTGACACGCAAAGCGGACGCATGACCCGCATTGAAGCCCACCTCGACCGCGATTCCGACTACGGCTGGGGGCTGCTGGTGCATCTGAACAGCGGCGGCAAAATCATTCTGGAGCAGCACCCGGAAGACCCCGAAAAAAGCGGGCATCCGCACTGGGAAACGACCAGTTTTGAAATGCATGTCACCGGCAGCCTGCTGTTGCTGCACCACCTGAACTTCGACATCGTGGAATCGCACGACCACTTCAGCATTGTCAAAGGCTCGCCCAGTTATGTGGATGGCATCCGCATGTTGCTGGAAGGCCCGGCCAAGTAAACTAACAACATGGCCGCTCGGCCAAAGGATTTGTGAGGGACCCAATGAAACAGGTAAAGCTTGGATCGCAGGGCGCGGTCGTCTCCCGCATGGGACTCGGCTGCATGGGCATGAGTGAGTTTTACGGCGAACGCAATGATGTCGAGTCAGCGGCAACACTGCTGCGCGCGTTGGAGTTGGGCATCACTTTTTTTGATACGGCAGACACCTACGGCATCGGCGACAACGAATCGTTAATCGGCAAGACGTTGGGCAGCCGACGTGATGAGATTTTTATTGCCACCAAATTTGCCAACGTTCGCCGCAAGGAAGACCCCAGCTACTTTGCCATCTGTGGCACACCGGAGTATGTGCATCAGGCCTGCGATGCCTCGCTGCAGCGGCTGGGCGTGGACCACATCGACCTCTACTACCAGCACCGCGTGGACCCGAATGTGCCGATTGAAGAAACTGTGGGCGCAATGGCGGAACTGGTACGCGCCGGCAAAGTGAAGTATCTCGGCCTGTCGGAAGCTTCGCCAGCGACGATTCGCCGCGCACACAAAGTGCATCCCATCACCGCGCTGCAGACGGAGTATTCACTGTGGGAGCGGCACGTGGAGAAGGAAATTCTGCCCACAGTGCGCGAACTCGGCATCGGCTTTGTTCCCTACAGCCCGCTGGGCCGCGGTTTCCTGACCGCAACCATCAACAACGTTGCCGACCTGGGCGAAAAAGATTTCCGCGCAGCACGCTACCCGCGATTTGCCGGAGAAAATTTCGACCGCAACAAGGTGCTGGCCGAACGCATCAAGAGCATTGCCGAACGCCGCGGCATTAAGCCGGGACAAATGGCACTGGCATGGGTGCTGAGCAAGGGCGAGGATCTGGTGCCGATTCCGGGCACCAAGCGCAGAAAATATCTGGAAGAGAATGCCGCTGCGGCAGAGATTACGCTGACGCAGGCAGAGATTGCCGAATTGGAAGCGGCGTTTCCTGAGGATGCGGCTGTCGGCGACCGTTACGCCGCAGCCAGCCTGAAGACAATTGATTTGTAGCTGATCTTTTTAGTGGACGAGCTCTTTTGCGCGGATGCTTTCGCTGCGCACGGTGAGTCGTTCCACCAAGTCGCGGCGAACTTCATAACCGCGTCCCGGCCCCGTGGGCACGGTGATTTCGCCCGTGGCGCTGACGGTAATCTCCGGCTCCACGATATCT